>NZ_JAANNX010000219.1:0-864 GCF_013363615.1 Streptomyces sp. CAI-85
TAAGACGACGTTTCCTTTGGCGAGGAGAGTCGTTGTGTTGGTATGACGAGTCTTGCTGAGCATCTGGTCTCGGATGAGTTGTGGGAGTTGTTTCGGCGGGTGGTGCCGGAGACGGTGGTGGTGCGTCCGCAGGGTGGGGGCCGTCGGCGGGCCGGGGACCGGGAATGTCTGACCGCGATCGTGTTCGTGGCGACGTCGGGCTGTTCCTGGCGGCAGTTGCCGCCGGTGTTCGGGCCGGCCTGGCCCACTGTCTACCGGCGTTTCGCGCGGTGGACTCAGCAGCGTGTCTGGGCCCGACTGCATCGCGTCATCCTCGACGAACTCGGCGCTCAGGGGGGATTGGACTGGTCACGATTCGCTGTTGACTCCGTGAGTGTCCGCGCTCTCAAAGGGGGCAGCTGACGGGACCGAATCCGACCGACCGCGGCAAAGCAGGGTCGAAAATCCACCTCATCGTGGACCGGTCCGGACTGCCGGTCTCCGTTGCCATCTCGGCCGCCAACACTCATGACAGCCTGGCCCTGCAACCGCTGGTCATGGGGATCCCGCCCATCCGCAGCCCACGCGGACCGCGGCGACGCCGGCCTGCAAAGCTTCACGGCGACAAGGGCTACGACTATCCCTACCTGCGTCGATGGCTCCGCAAGCGAAACATCATTCCTCGCATAGCCCGGCGAGGAATCGAAAACTCACAACGCCTGGGGCAACACCGCTGGGTAGTCGAGCGCACCATGTCCTGGCTCGGCGGATGCCGCCGCCTCCACCGACGCTACGAACGCAAGCCCGAACACTTCCTCGCCTTCACCGCCATCGCCACCAGCCTCATCAACCACCGCCGACTCACCAAGTGAAACGTCTTCTAAG
>NZ_JAANNX010000220.1:0-857 GCF_013363615.1 Streptomyces sp. CAI-85
GGCTTGAGGATGTTGTTCGAGGACAGCATCAGGATGCGGGCCTCGGCCTGCGCCTCCGCGGACAGCGGCAGGTGCACGGCCATCTGGTCACCGTCGAAGTCCGCGTTGAACGCGGTGCAGACGAGCGGGTGGATCTGGATGGCCTTGCCCTCGACGAGCTGCGGCTCGAAGGCCTGGATGCCGAGGCGGTGCAGGGTGGGCGCACGGTTCAGCAGCACCGGGTGCTCGGCGATGACCTCTTCGAGGACGTCGTACACGACGGTGCGGCCGCGCTCCACCATGCGCTTGGCGCTCTTGATGTTCTGCGCGTGGTTGAGGTCCACGAGCCGCTTCATCACGAACGGCTTGAACAGCTCCAGCGCCATCGCCTTCGGCAGGCCGCACTGGTGCAGCTTGAGCTGCGGACCGACGACGATCACGGAACGCGCGGAGTAGTCCACACGCTTGCCGAGGAGGTTCTGACGGAAGCGGCCCTGCTTGCCCTTGAGCATGTCGGACAGCGACTTCAGCGGACGGTTGCCGGGGCCCGTCACCGGGCGGCCGCGGCGGCCGTTGTCGAAGAGCGCGTCGACGGCCTCCTGGAGCATGCGCTTCTCGTTGTTCACGATGATCTCGGGCGCGCCGAGGTCGAGAAGCCGCTTCAGGCGGTTGTTGCGGTTGATGACACGGCGGTACAGGTCGTTCAGGTCGGAGGTCGCGAAGCGGCCACCGTCGAGCTGCACCATCGGACGCAGGTCCGGCGGGATGACCGGCACGCAGTCCAGCACCATGCCCTTGGGGCTGTTGCTGGTCTGGAGGAACGCGGAGACGACCTTGAGGCGCTTGAGCGCACGGGTCTTCTTCTGGCCCTTGCCGGT
>NZ_JAANNX010000221.1:0-857 GCF_013363615.1 Streptomyces sp. CAI-85
ACCTCGCGCAACCCGCGCTCCACGGTCGGCACCATCACCGAGGTCTACGACTACCTGCGCCTGCTCTTCGCGCGCATCGGCAAGCCGCACTGCCCCGAGTGCGGCCGCCCGATCTCGCGGCAGTCGCCGCAGGCCATCGTGGACCGCGTCCTGGAGCTGCCCGAGGGCAGCCGCTTCCAGGTGCTGTCGCCGCTCGTGCGCGGGCGCAAGGGCGAGTTCGTCGATCTGTTCGCCGACCTCCAGACCAAGGGCTACTCCCGCGCGCGGGTGGACGGCGAGACCGTCCAGCTCTCCAGCCCGCCCACCCTGAAGAAGCAGGAGAAGCACACCATCGAGGTGGTCGTCGACCGTCTCACGGTGAAGGAGTCCGCCAAGCGTCGGCTCACCGACTCCGTCGAGACGGCCCTCGGCCTGTCCGGCGGCATGGTCGTGCTCGACTTCGTCGACCTCCCCGAGGACGACCCCGAGCGCGAGCGCATGTACTCCGAGCACCTGTACTGCCCGTACGACGACCTGTCCTTCGAGGAGCTGGAGCCGCGCTCCTTCTCCTTCAACTCGCCCTTCGGCGCCTGCCCCGAATGCACCGGCATCGGCACGCGCATGGAGGTCGACCCCGAGCTGATCGTCCCCGACGAGGACAAGTCGCTCGACGAGGGCGCCATCCACCCCTGGTCGCACGGCCACACCAAGGACTACTTCGGCCGGCTCGTCGGCGCCCTCGCGGACGCGCTGGGCTTCCGTACGGACATCCCCTTCGCCGGGCTGCCGCAGCGCGCCAGGAAGGCCCTGCTGTACGGCCACAAGACCCAGATCGAGGTCCGCTACCGCAACCGCTACGGCCGCGAGCGGGTCTACAC
>NZ_JAANNX010000084.1:0-17881 GCF_013363615.1 Streptomyces sp. CAI-85
CTGCCTTCGCCCGGTCGAGCATCTCGTTGTAGACCTCGGGGGTTGCGATGGGCATCTGTCCGCTCCTTGGTATGTGCGGGTGGGCGATCTGGCGTATCTGGCGTACTACGGCCCTGACCTAGACCTGGGGGTTCGACGTCGTCGTCGGCCCCATCTTTCCAGAGATGCGCGGATGGTCCATGCCCGGTCCACGACGGGCTGTGTTCCGGTCCAGGACGGGCTGTGTTCCGGTCCGCGACCGGCAGTGCTCCGGTCCACGACCGGTCCACGACCCGCCGGCGTCCGGTCCGGCGCGCCGGACAAGTCCAGGTCAACCCGGCCCGTCAGTCCAGACCCAGTTCATCCTTCGAGAAGGCGAACCGGTACGGAACGCCCGCACCCTCGCGGATCTTCTCGCCGGCGCCGGTCGCCCGGTCGACGATCGTGGCGACGGCGACGACCTCGGCGCCCGCCTCGCGCACGGCCTCCACGGCGGCCAGCGGCGAACCGCCGGTGGTGGAGGTGTCCTCGACGACGACGACCCGCCGGCCCTTGATCTCCGGACCCTCCACGCGCCGCTGGAGCCCGTGCGCCTTCGCCGCCTTGCGGACGACGAACGCGTCCAGACGACGCCCGCGCGCGGCGGCGGCGTGCAGCATGCTCGCGGCGACCGGGTCGGCGCCCATGGTCAGCCCGCCCACGGCGTCGAACTCCAGGTCCTCGGTCAGGTCGAGCAGCACCTGCCCGACCAGCGGGGCGGCCTCGCCGTCGAGGGTGATGCGGCGGAGGTCGACGTAGTAGTCCGCCTCCAGCCCCGACGACAGGGTCACCTTGCCGTGCACCACGGCCTTGTCCTTGATCTGCTGAAGCAGCGCGCCACGTACGTCCGTCATGCCCTCAGCTTAGAGGCGGGTCCAGGACCAGGTCGTCGTGGCCTCCAGCGGCTCCAGCGGTGTGACCAGGCGCGGGAGGGTGTTCAGCCCGTCCGGCGGGCCGGTCTGCGGCTCCACGCACACGGCCGCCTCCTGCTCGTCGTAGACGACGGCCCACTGCTCGGGGCTGGTGACCTTCAGTTCGAGCTGTCCCGGCCAGGTCAGGGTGACGTCGACGCCGCCGGGCATCCCGAAGCAGTCGTCCCAGGGCCCCGGCTTCGGCGCGATCCGGTTGCCGGTGGGCAGATGGTCGTCGCCACGCTCTTCCTGCCAGGCGGGCTCGAAGTCGACCCGGACGTCCTGGCCGCCGAGGTTGCGGTGGAACCAGGGGTGCCAGCCGATCTGCGCCGGGAAGGAGGAGTCGTGCGCCTCCACCCCGATGGTGAGCGTGAGCGAGTCGGGGGTCAGCGCGACCACCTGGGTGACCCGGCCCGGGTAGGGCCACGGCTCCACCAGGTCGTACGTCAGCACGGTCTCGGCCGCCGAGCGGCGCGCGACCTTCCAGGCGCCGTCGCGGGCGGTGCCGTGGATGGCGTGCGGGCCGGCGTTGAGCGGCATCTGGTGCACGGAACCGCCGTCCCGGAACCGGCCGTCCCGGATCCGGCCGCACCACGGAACCATCGGGAAGCAGCCGAACCTCTCGCCCTGCCGCAGCAGTTCGAGCCCGCCGACCCGCACCCCACCGATCCGGCCGCCGTTGCCCGGCAGCACGGTCACCTCCGCGTCGCCCGCGGCCAACGTGATCTCTTCAGCACTCACGGGTCGACCCTACTCGGACGATCAGAAGCGGGGCGGACGGCGGGAAGCGGCACAGGGGCCGCCTGGCCGGAAGTCGATCCCTCGGCGGGGCTAACGCCGTCGGCGCAGGGCCCGGCCCACGACGATCGCGGACGCCACGACCAGCGCGGCCGCGGGGGCCGCCCAGCGCAGGGTGCTGTTCTGGGCGACGGTCTGCGGGGCGGGCACCGGTGCGTACCGGCCGCGCGGCGGGGCGTGATCCACCTCCTCGGCACTGCGCCCGATCATGGTGCGGCGCGCGTGCGCGGCTTCGGCGGGGGGCTCCGCCGGGGGCTCGACGGGGGCTTCGGGATCCTCTACGGCATCGGCTTCCGCGTCGGCGGACTCGGCAAGCTCATTGGGCTCATCGGCGTCCGTGGGTTCCGTTGCCGTGGCTTCCCCCGTCACCGGCGACTCCCCGGCACCCGTCTCCCCCTCCACCCCCGCACTCCCCGTCCCCAGGTTCTCCGCGAACCGATTCAAGATCCGGGCCACCGCCGCAATCACCGCGTCCTGCGGGAGTTCCGCGACGCGGCCGTCCGCCGAGGCCGTGCCCTCGAAGCGCAGGGTCGTACCGCCGTCGGTGTCCCGGGGCCGCACCACGAGGGCGAGCTTGACCGCGCCCGAGCCGCGCACCTCGGTGGCGTCGCCCTCCACGGCGTACGCGCCGTCCTCGCGGGCGGTGATCCGGGCGGTGCCGCGATAGGTGATGGTGTGCCCGGCGACGCGGACCTTGAGTCGCCCGGCGACGGGCTCGGTGCCGGCGTCCTGCTGGAGTCCGGGCACCGCACGGGCCACTTGGGCGGGGTCCGCGAGGGCCGCCCTGAGCCGCCGGGCGGGAACGGGAACGAACACCTCTTGCTCCATGCTCCGCGAGCCTACCCACGGGTCGCCCCCTCGCACCCGCCGAAACGGGGATTCGGCCCACCGGAGTCCGTACGGGAGCGGGAGCCACCACCCCTGCGACCCTCAGTACCGCGGATGCACCAGCGTCGAGGCCCGCAGCCCCGCCACCCGGGTCCGCTCCACCGCGCGCGCGTCCGCCGCGAGCCCCTCCTCGGTGAGCGCTCCGGAGGCCCGGCCGCCGTGCGGATCGAGGCGCAGGGCGGGCCGGGCAGCGGTGGCGGCCAGCACGAACCCCCAGTCGCGGGGCGCGTGGACGGCACGGACGGCGTCCCCGGTGACGCGGTAGGGGACCGTGCGCAGGCCGGCCGCGCGCACGGTCGTCTCGACCGTCCAGAACGCGCGCGCACGCGTCGCCACCGGCCCGCCGTGCACCACGAGCCGGCCGCCGGGGGCCAGCGCGCGCCGGGCGAGGCCGTAGAACTCCTGGGAGTACAGCTTGGTGCTGTCGGTGATGCCGGGGTCGGGCAGATCGGCGATCACCACGTCGTACGAGGCGGCGGGGGCCTCGCGCAGCCAGTGGAAGGCGTCGGCGGTGGCGACGCGGACGCGCGGGTCGTCGTAGGCGTGGGCGTTGAGGCGGGACAGGGCGGGGTCGGTGCGGGCGAGGCGGACCAGACCGGGGTCGCGTTCGACGACGTCGACGCGGTGGACGCCGGGGTGGGTGAGGACCTCGCGGGCGGCGAGGCCGTCCCCGCCGCCGAGGACGAGCACGCGTGTGTGACGGCCGGTCATGGCGGGCTGGACGAGGGCCTGGTGGTAGAGGCGTTCGTCCTGGCCGGAGACGCGGAGGCGGCCGTCGAGATAGAGGTCGAGGGGGCGGCCGCCGGTGCCGCCGGTGAGGACGACCTCCTGGACATCGGTGCGGACCGCCACCCGGACGTCGGCGCCGTAGAGCGCCTGGCGGGCGGAGCGCTCGAAGTCGTCGACGAGGACGGCGGCGGAGCCGAGGATGCCGAGGACGGTGAGGCCGGCGATCAGCAGCAGCCAGCGGGCGCGGCGGCTGACGTCCCGTCGGAACAGGCCGAGGACGAGGGCGCCGCCGGCGACGACGTTGACCGCGCCGGTGAGCAGGGAGCTGGTGAGCTGGCCGAAGAAGGGCAGCAGCAGGAAGGGGAAGGCGAGGCCGCCGACGAGCGCGCCGACGTAGTCCGCGGCGAAGAGGTCGGCGACCGCGCCGCCCGCGTCCTGGCGGCGGACGCGCTGGATCAGCTCCATGAGGAGGGGCACCTCGGCGCCGATGAGCAGACCGATGGCGAGGGAGAAGGCGACCAGGAGGACACGGGGGCCGTCGGCCCACAGGCCGCCCCAGTCGCCCGTCCAGGCGAACACGGCGTAGAGCGCCATGGCGCTGGATCCGCCGATCAGGGCGAGGGCGATCTCCAGCGCGCCGAAGCCGGCCGCGGCGAAGCGGCGCAGCCGTTTGGCGGCGAGGGAGCCGAGGCCCATCGCGAAGACCATGACGGACAGCACGACGGACGCCTGGGTGACGGAGTCGCCCATCAGATAGGAGGCGAGCGCGACCAGTTCGAGTTCGTAGACGAGTCCGCAGGCGGCGCAGACGAAGACGCACGTGAGAACCAGGAACCGCCCGGTGTCCGGCCGGACGGGCAGCCGCGCGGGGCGGCCCCGGGACGGCGGGGCACCGGGTGGGGCCGGCGCGTGCGGTTCGATCACGACTGCGACGTTACGTCACGGCCGCGGGACGCAACGTCACCCACACGTGTGGAACCTGCGCCTCAAACCTGCCCCGCGCCCGCCCCTGAACGCGCGCTCGAACGCGCCCCCGCCGGCACCCCGCACCCGGCTCCTCACGCCCGGCATGCCCCTCATGCCCCTCACACCCGGCACGCCCCTCACTCCCGGGTCTCTCACGCCCCGGTCCGTCCCGCCGGCACCGGTACCCGGACGCCCACCCGGGTCCGGGTGGCGACGAGCTGGCCGTCCTGCGGGTAGGCGTGCCAGGTCCGCCAGTGGACCTGGCCGTCCTGGTACTGGGCGAGGAGGGCGGTGAAAGCGTGCGGGCTGCCGGGGAAGACGCCGGCGAGGCCGTGCGGATGGTCGGAGACCAGGGCCAGCAGTTCCTGGGCGCGGCCCGCGAACTGGTTCGGCGAGAGGACCTCGACGCGCGCGGCGAACTCGTACTCCCAGTCGCCCACGCGCTTGGCGACGCCCAGCGGCAGCGGGGTGCTGCTGCCGGGGATACAGGCCACCGTCTCGGAGCACGAGCCCTGGTCCTCCTCCAGCAGCACCTGGTGGGAGGCTCCGAGCAGTCTCAACTGAAGCTTCGCACCGCCCAGTTCGAGGTCCCGGGTGGCGAGCGCGGGCAGCGGCTCACGCCCCAGGGCCCAGGCGAGATCGGCCGCGCGCGTGTCGGTGTAGGAGGTGTTCAGGGTCGTGAGCATGGATCGGCTCCGCGGTGACGCAAAGAAGAGGGTAGGTCCGGCGCACCCCGGTCGACACCGGGTGTTCGGCCCCGGTCAGCCCGGTCCGGGAAGGGCGTCCGCGTGGGACGCCGGTTGGGGTCCGAGGGCTGCGTTGGTGTTTTAGAGGGAATCATGAACGGTGGCGCCGCCACAGCGTTTTTACCCAACTTCGTGGGGTTTCCATCCCTCAGAGGGCTCCACAGCTCAACTGTTCAATCACGGCGTACGCCGGGCGGCCCTGGCGTACGCCTCGCGCACATGATCAGGGCACGTGCCCGCCCCGCCCCGTGCCGGGCGCGCGGCGGGCCTACGGCGGGCATACGGTACGACCGCGGAGCCCGTGGTCAGGTACGGGCTCCGCGGCCGCGCGCGGCGCTCCGCGGGAAGGCGAGCCGCCCCCGTCAGCTCCCTCCGCCGCATCCGCCGCCGCCACCCCCGCAGGACGAGCCGCCGCCGCAGGACGACGACCCTCCCCCGCAGGAGTGACCCGAATGGCCGCCGGAGCCGCAGGAGGACGACCCGCTGTCCCCCACGTCCCCGGCCCACCAGCTCCCCGAGCCGCTGCTGCTGCCGCTCCGTCCCCCGACGCGTCCCCGCGACCGGCCGCCGCGGTACGGCGACCGCCCCGACCGGTACGCCGACGACCGGGCGGCGCCGGCCCGGGCCTTGGCCACCAGGGCCACCACGAAGAACACTGCGACGAACGTCAGGATGATGCCGATGACCATGGCGTCACCCTCCTTCCGAATCCCCCGAAGCGGCCCCCCGTGGGCGCCTCGCTTGGTGCGTGGGCCTTGCGTGAACGGGGGATGCCCGCGTGTCTCGCCTGCCAAAGCACACTTGAGGAACTCCAGAGCTTCGGCGCAGGATGACCGGCATGACCTTCACCGCACGCCCCTTCCTCAACCGCCGCCTCGCCGAGTTCGGGACGACGATCTTCGCCGAGATGTCCGCCCTGGCGGCGAGCACCGGGTCCATCAACCTCGGCCAGGGGTTCCCGGACACCGACGGTCCCGAGGAGATCCGCGAGGCGGCGGTGCGGGCGCTGCGGGACGGGCGCGGCAACCAGTACCCGCCGGGGCCCGGCGTCCCCGAGCTGCGCACCGCGATCGCCGGGCACCAGGCGCGCCGCTACGGCCTGACGGTCGACCCCGACACCGAGGTGCTGGTGACCGCGGGCGCCACGGAGGCCATCGCGGCCACCCTGCTGGCCCTGCTGGAGCCCGGTGACGAGGTGGTGGCCCTGGAGCCGTACTACGACTCCTACGCGGCGTGCATCGCGATGGCGGGCGCCACGCGCGTGCCCGTCACCCTGCGCCCGGACCCGGAGCGGTCCCGGTTCCGCCTCGACCTGGACGAACTGCGCGCCGCGGTCACGGACCGCACCCGCCTGCTCCTCATCAACACCCCGCACAACCCGACCGGCACGGTCCTCACGCGCGCGGAGCTGACGGCGATCGCGGAGCTGGCGGTCGAGCGGAACCTGCTGGTCGTCACGGACGAGGTGTACGAGCACCTGGTGTTCGACGACGCCGAGCACATCCCCCTGGCGCCCCTGCCGGGCATGCGGGAGCGCACGGTCACGATCAGCTCGGCCGGCAAGACGTTCTCGTTCACCGGCTGGAAGGTCGGCTGGCTCACGGCCCCGCCGGCACTGGTCGCGGCGGTGCGCTCGGCGAAGCAGTTCCTGACGTACGTCTCCTCGGGCCCCTTCCAGTACGCCATCGCCGAGGCACTGCGCCTCCCGGACTCCTACTTCGACGGCTTCCGCGCCGACCTGCTCCGCAAGCGCGACCTCCTCGCCGACGGCCTGCGCGCGGCCGGCTTCGAGGTCTACCTCCCCCGGGGCACCTACTTCATCACCACCGACATCACCCCCTTCGGCGAGAAGGACGCCCACACCTTCTGCCGCACCCTCCCCGAACGCACCGGCGTCGTCGCCATCCCCAACTCGGTCTTCTACGACGACCGAGAAGCCGGCCGCACCCAGGTCCGCTTCGCCTTCTGCAAGAAGGACGAGGTCCTCACGGAAGCCGCAGACCGCCTGCGAAGCCTGGCGTCCTGAGGCCCACGCCACTTCGCCCGGAATGATCGTCTGCGACAGGCGCCTGGCTCGACGGCCGCTCACTCGGGGAAGCACAGCTGCTACTTCTCGCAGTTTTGCCCGAATGCCCACCAATTTTCGTTATGCCGCGAGCGGGTCGGCATGCGAGGGCGTCTGCTCCCCGGTGACAGACTCCACGTCGGAAGCTGTGGACGTTGCCAGCATGGGGGGGGCGGCGTCGGTCTGTCCGCTTCGTGCGCCTTCTGATCGCGGTCTCGCTCCACCCCCTGCCCAAGGAGATTCCGGTCCCCACGGAGCAGTACGTATATCGACTGTCGGGAGTGGTAAGGCTACTGATTCACGGACCCTGCCTAGGGAACAAGCTCATCGTGGGCGGTCCGTGCCGACAGCCTCGTGCAGTTCAACGGCTTGGACGCGGAATGTGCTGGCCTGTGGCGTCCCAGTGTCGCCCTCGACGAGCAAGTCGACTCGACACCCCGCACCGCGCGCACCCGCACCGACACACAGATGAGCCCGAATGATGCGGCTGCCTGCCGGCTTGACGAAGCCGGAAACCAGGTGCCGACCGGCTGCGGCGAACGGCGACTCTGCCGGAGGCGCGCTTTCACTGTCCACCGCACCCATTCGCGGGCGTCAAGGCTCATCTGGAGGCGGCTCCTGTGTCGAGGCTGAAGGCTGCGCGCAGGTCCTCTTCGGGCGGCGCGCGGGAAGGGGGCGGCTTGGTTTTCCTGGCGCGGCTACGGCGGGCAGCACCGCTGCGCGCAGGCGTATGCAAGGGGCGCCTCGGGCCCCCGCGATGGCGGGTCGGGGATTCGCGACTCCGGAACCAGCGTCCCGGGCGCACGACCAACACAGCCACACCCACAAGGCACAAGGCACAAGTCCGGCACTACGCCGAGAAATCGAACGGCTCAGGGCAAACGCGTCCTGTACCGCATTTCTGGAACGGGAGAACCGAATTCCACGTTGCCGAAGCGGGCGTGATCAGGCCGCCTGGACAGAGCTCGCGGCAGAGAGCAGGTCCGCGAGTCGAGCCGCGCTCCGCGGGCTAATCGTCACGGTGACCCGTCGCACACGCGCCGGAGAGCGGCCTCCCCGGCCTCATCCGGCTTCTGACGGCGGCCGGAGTCGCACTCGGGGGCGATGTCCCGGTCAGGCCGGATCTCGGTGAGCTGTGACTGTCGTTGGGGCATAGACGTCCTTGGGGCATATCGGTCGGCGTTCCACCTGCACGACACGGAGCGAGCGGGCAGGCGGTGAGCGACGTCAATGATCCGGAGATTCCCCGGTTTTGCCAACCGGCGATCATCGGCTACGCAGCCTGGCTGCACACAGGCTCGACGTCCTGAGCCCGTGACGGTCTCGGGCGCCAACTCCCAATCCCTCACTCCCCACACCCCTGTTCCCGCACCCCGACAGGATCAGGCTCGCCGTCCCCTGCTACAGCGGGTTCCGTCCCAGGAGTCCAGGACGTCCACGGGCGACACTCGCGATAGTCACAGGCAGCATGACCAACTCGACTGATTAATGATGTTTTATTCGTCATTTCCGGGGAGATTCTCCGCCCACAAAAAGAAAACGCAGCAACTTTGCCATCTTTTGACTTATAAATAGTCCACCCTTTGAGCTTCTTTACAGGTTCCTGACTTTTGATCGTGCCACTCACGCCGCAATGGGCGGTGCGACGCGATTCAGGAGTGGTGATAAGGCTCAAGGGGAGAAGAGTCTCCGCAGACTCAGGGGGGCGGCGGAGATCTTCGTTCGCCTTGCTGAGGCGTACAGCACTGGCGGTAGCCGCAGTGCTGGCGGCGGAGACAGCGCTGATCTCTCTGGAGACGGGAGCGGTCTTCGCGGCTGACTCTGGCTCCGGTACTGCGGCGAAGGCCACGACAACAGCCGCCGGCGCCAAGGCTTCCTCCGCCGATTCGGTAGCGGCGGCGCTGCTCATGGCCCGCCTTCAGGACCGGAAGATCGAGGTCCTGTCCGAGCGTTCGGCGACCTCGACGACGTACGCTCTGCCTTCTGGCGAACTGCAGACCTCCACCTATGCCGGGCCGATCCGGCAGAAGGTGGACGGGAAGTGGCTGGACATCGACACCTCGCTGTCGGACACGGGCGCCTCTCTGGAACCGGATGTGGCGGCGGCCGACATCGCGGTCTCGGACGGTGGTGACACGGCGCTGGTTTCGGTGGCCAAGGGGGGCAGGTCCTTCGGCCTTGGCTGGGAGTCGAAACTTCCGGCCCCGGAGGTGAAGGACGACACCGCCTCCTACGACCTGGGCGACGGCCAGACCCTGACGGTCACCGCGCTGGCGCAGGGCTTCTCCCAGAACGTAGTTCTGGACGCCGAGCCGAACAGCACCCCGGAGTACCGGATTCCCCTGAACCTCAAGGGACTCACCCTCTCGGTGGCCGACTCGGGGCATCTGCTGCTGAAGGACTCCGACGCCAAGCTGGTGGCCGAGGCGCCCGCGCCAATGATGTGGGACTCGTCGAAGAACGATGCCTCGGGCGAGTCCGAGCACCAAGCGTCAGTGGAGACGAAGGTCGAGACGGCCGACGACGGCAGCCAGACTTTGGTCCTGACCCCGGACGCGGACTACTTCGACCAGGAACTGACCTACCCGGTCACCGTCGACCCGACCTCGACTCTCGCCGTCACCACCGACACCTGGGTAGCCACGAACTACACCGACTCGCAGGTCTCCTCGACCGAGCTTAAGTCGGGCACGTACGACTCCGGATCGACGGTGGCGCGGTCGTTCCTGAAGTTCGATGTGTCGGCATTCAAGAGCAAGCACATCACCGACACCAACCTGGCGCTGTACTCGTACTACTCGTCCTCCTGCACGGAGGGTTCGGGCACAGTGGTGCAGCGGATCACCAAGTCCTGGGACTCCTCGTCCATCACCTGGTCCACCAAACCGGCGGGCACCACGACCGGCCAGGTGATCAACACCGCGGCCAAGGGCTACTCGTCCTCCTGCCCGGCGGGCACGATGAACTTCGACATCGACGCCATCGTGCAGGCGTGGGCGGACGGTACCCCCAACTACGGTCTGCTGATCCGTGGCGTCACCGAGACCGACAGCCTCACCTGGCGCCGGTTCCGCTCAGCGAACTACGTCTCGGGGGACGGTTCGACAGAGCCGCACCTGACGGTGACGTACAACTCGTATCCGTCGGTGCCGAGTTCGCTGGCGATCTCGCCGTCGCAAGTCAACGCGTACAACGGCAAGCGGTACGTGACCTCGCTGACGCCGACGCTGTCGGCGAAGGTGACCGACCCGGACGGGTCCAGCAGCAAGGGACAGTTCGAGATCACGGCGGACCCGGACTACGCGGACACCACCTACTCGTACACGGGGACATCCTCGGCAGTGGCCTCGGGATCGACGGCGAAGCTGACGATCCCGTCGGCGTCCTCGTTCCCCGCGGGCAAGCATCTGCGCTACCGGGTACGGGCCTACGACGGAACCGACTACGGATCCTGGTCCTCGTACAGCACGTTCGTCATGAACACCGGGCTGCCCGCCGCGCCGACGGTCTCCTGCGACGCATATGAGCAGAACGGCTGGTCGGCAAAGGCCGGTGACGCGGTGTCCTGCACTCTGGACACGTCCTCATCGGATGGAGCCGGGTACTACTGGGGTCTGGATGACAGCAGTCTGCCGAAGAGGAAGCTCGACACCACCGACGGCAACGGTGGCGACGCACTCACCGTCTCCATCGACCCCGCCGACGGCTGGCACACTCTGTACGCCCGCACGGTGGACTCCGGAGGAAACCTTTCCTCGGCTACCACCGCCTACGGCTTCGGGGTGGGCGAGGACGGCGCGGCAATTCTCTCTCCCGAAAACGGTGACGACACCGCACGGCGCCTCACCCTCGCGGCGAAGGGCCTCACCTCCTACACCGGGGTCACCTGGCAGTACCGACGCGGCGAGGAGGACGACTGGCACACCGTTCCGGTTGGTGATGTCACCGCCTCAGGAAACGCGGTCACCGCCTGGCCGGTAACGGTCACCGACGGGACCGCCACCAAGTTGGTGTGGAACACCGTCTCCTCACTGGACGAGGACGGCGCGATCGAATTGCGCGCCGCCTTCACCGACGGCACCGCCACCGGCCACTCCCAGACCGTCCAGGTCACCCTCGACCGCGACGCGGGCTACGCGGAGTCGGCCGAGGTCGGCCCGGGTGAGGTGAACCTCCTCACCGGTGACCTCACCCTGGCTGTGACGGACGCCGAGGTGTTCAACAGCGGGGTGGAGCGGACGTACTCCTCGCGCATCAACGACGCGGACACTGACGGTCAGGTGGCGGTCTTCGGGCCGGGCTGGACCGTATCCGCGCTCGGCGACACCGCGGAGGGCGACTACACGCAGATCCGCCAGACCTCCGGCACATCGGTGGAACTGCTCTCCGCCGATGGCAGCGCGATCGCCTTCACGGCGACGTCAAATGGCGGCTGGGCTTCCCAGGCAGACGCCGACGACCTCACGCTGGCCGGCTCCTTCTCAAGCGACACATTCACCCTGACAGACACCGATGCGAACGTGACGGTCTTCGCCAAGGCCGACGACACCGCCCCGACCTGGTCCTTCGCCTCAAGCGCAGCCGCGGTCGACGACTCCACCATCACCGTGGCGTCGGAGACGGTCCCCGTCGACGGCGAGAACCTGACCCGGCCCAAGTACGTGATCGCGCCCGACGGCGCGGTGACGGCGGCCACCTGTCAGACAACGCCCTCCACCAAGGGCTGCCGGGTCCTGGAGTTCGTGTACGCCGACACCACCACGGCCACCGGCAGCGCGCTTGGGAACTACGCAGGCCAGGCCAAGGCCCTCAGGCTGTGGGCTACCGACCCGGGCGGCTCCGCCGCCACCGCCGAGACCGTGGCCCAGTACGCGTACGCCGCCAACGGTCGCCTGCGCCAGGTGTGGGACCCGCGGATCAGTCCCGCGTTGAAGAGCGAATACACCTACGACTCCGACGGCCGGGTCGCCACCCTCACCGAACCCGGGGAACTGCCCTGGACCTTCACCTACGGCAAGGCCGGCTCCGCGCTGACGGCCGGTGACGGCATGCTGCTCTCGGCGTCCCGCGCCGCGCTGGCGCAGGGCACCGAGAGCACGGTCTCCGGCACCGCGACCACAACCGTGGTTTACGACGTGCCGCTGTCCGGAGACGACGCCCCCTACCAATTGGACAAGGACACGGTTGCGTCCTGGGCCCAGGACGAGGCGCCCGCCGACGCCACCGCAGTCTTCCCCGCCGATTCCGTCCCCGCCTCCAGTACCGGCAGCGACCTCGACGCCGACGACTACGGGCGGGCCGACATCAGCTACCTCGGCGCCGACGGCGACGAGACCAACGCGGCCTCGGCCGGCGGTGCGCTGGACGCGACCGAGTACGACGCGCACGGCAATACGGTGTTCGAGCTGTCGGCCACCAACCGGGAACTGGCACTGGGGACTTCCCACGGCGCGGCGGACCGTCTCGCCGAGCTGGGAATGACGGATCTGTCCACGGCCGAACGCGCGGAGCTCCTCGGCCACGCCTACACATACTCGGCGGACGGTGAACGGCTCACCGACGAGTACGGCCCGTCGCACCTGGTCACCCTCACTGCGGATCTCGCGGGTACGGCCAGCGACGCCACCCTGGTCGCAGGGACCGTCGTACGGGCGCGCAGGCACGCGGAGTACACGTACGACGAGAGTCGGCCTAGCGATGCCGCCGTGTCCGGACTGGTCACGTCCACCAGGACCGGGGCCTACGTCGATGGCTACCCGACAGACGCGGACATCCGTACGTCAGCCACGGCCTACGACTGGTCCACCGGACACCAGACCGCCGCTGTGGAGGATCCGGACGGAAAGGCGCTGACCACGGCGACCTCGTACGATTCCGACGGCCGTGTCACCGCCACCCGGCTGGCCGCCTCCACCGGCTCGGATGCCGGAACCCTCGGCTACAGCTACTACACCGCCAGCGGCAGCGGCACCTGCGGCAACCGCCCCGAGTGGGCGGGCCTAGTCTGCCGTACCGCGCCCGCGGCGACGATCACTGGCGGCGCGGACAACCCGAGTGAACTGGTCACCACCACCTACACCTACGACCGGTGGGGCCAGGTACTGACGAAGACGGAGACCGCGAATGACGTCACCCGGACCACAACCACCACCCGTGACGACAACGGCCGGGTCGCGAAACTGACCGTGACCGGTGGCGCGGGCGAGGAGACTCCGGCTACCGACTACGGCTACAGCACCACCACAGGCAAGCTCGTCTCGGTCACCTCGGACGGCCAGACCGTCTCCTTCGGGTACGACGCCCTCGGCCGGCAGATCACCTACGAGGACGGCACGGGCAACACCGCCACGACCGCCTTCGACGCACTCGACCGCGTCGTGAAGGTCACCGACTCGGCCCCGTCGACCAGGACCTACACCTACGACGACGCCGACCAGGTCAAAACCCTCACCGACTCGGTCGCGGGCACCTACACCGCCTCCTACGACGCCGACGGCAACCTCACTACCGAGAGCCTGCCGGGTGACCTCACCCTGACGCTCGCCACGAACACCGAAGGCACCGTCACGGCCAAGGAGTACACCGACGCCGACGGTACGACCGTCCTGTCCGACTCCGCCTCCTACACGGTGCACGCGCAACAGGCCGGCCACACCCAGACCGACGGCGCCACCACCGAGACCGACTACACCTACGACAGCGTCGGCCGCCTGACCGAGGCCGCCGACGCCACCGCCACCGGCTGCACCGCCCGCGCCTACGCCTTCGACGCGAACAGCAACCGCACGGCGCTGAACACGAGTTCCGACGACTGCGACAGCAGCACCTCTGACACCACGACCGCCACCACGTCATACGCCTACGACAGCGGTGACCGACTGATCGCCGACGGCACCGGGTACGACGCCCTCGGCCGCACCACCAGCACTGGCGGCACCACACTGACCTACTACACCAATGACCTCATCCGTTCGGAGACCGTCGGCACCAGCCGCCGGACCTGGTCCCTGGACGCTGTCGGACGCCTCGGCCAGGTCACCACGGAGACCCAGGCTGGCGACGGCACCTGGTCGACAACATCAACGGACCTCAGCCACTACGGTTCCACCGGTGACAGCCCGAGCTGGAGCGAGGACGCGGACGGCACCGTGAGCCGCAATGTCACCGACCCCACGGGGTCGCTCGCGGCCATCACCTCGGCGACCGGTGACACCACCCTGCAGCTCACCACGCTCCACGGCGACGTTGCCGTCCGGCTCCCGCTGGACGGCACAACCGCATCGGTGGTCCAGCGCTACGACGAGTACGGAAATCCCCTCGACGACACCGCGTCAGCCACCTACGGATGGCTCGGCGGCTACCAGAGGTCGTCCGACACCATCAGCGGTCTCGCCCTCATGGGTAGTCGCCTCTACAGCCCGGCTACCGGCCGCTTCCTGCAGACCGACACGGTCTACGGAGGCAATGTCAACGCTTACGTGTATCCGCCGGATCCGGTCAACGCCTATGACCTGGACGGACGTTTCGTCATCGTCATCCCGGTGGTCATCGCGCTGGACTGGGCCCTCGGCGCGCTCATCGCGCTGATCATCGCGACGGTCTCCGTGTGGATCTGCCACGTCTTCGGCTGTTCGCTCACCGCGTCGGGAACCGGGGTGAGGGTACCGTGGCCGGACAAAGACTCCAAGAAGTCAAAGAAGGAGAAAAATACCCGCTATTACGGCTATAAGATCTACCGCAAGAACGGCGGGCGAATCTATAAGTACGGCATCACCAAGGTCGGAGGTTCCCGCCCGAGATCGCAGATCAGCTCATGCCAGCGGTACTACAATAAGGCGTGCGGCTACAAGTTGATCTGGCGAGGCAAGGGCTGGTACAACGCTCGCGCCTGGGAAGCCACGAAGATCTTGAAGTATGTCGCCCATCACGGGCACTGCCCACCCGGTCAGTACAAGAGCTGCCGCTGATTCGGCGCTTTCGAAGGGGCTGTCCCGGTTCTTCCGGGGCAGCCCCGCCGATATGAGAAAGGAATGGCTGTGAACAAGGACCGGTTCTGGAAGGCCATCGGCGAACTGGACGGGTACGCCGACGACGAGTCTGTCTATGACCTGCGCGAACTGCTTCTCGGGGAGGACGCGGAAGACGTCGCCGCATTTCAGGTGTGCCTCGATGAGTACCTCGCCACGCTGTCCGCGCGGGCGGCGGAAGCCGGTGTGGAACTGGACGAAGCGGAAGCATGCGCGGTGGTGGCGGCCGGTCGCGAGGTATACGAAGCCGTTCTCGCCGATCCCGCCGAATTCGGTCGGCGCGATTGGGACACCGAGGACGCTCTCGTCCTGCGCAAAACAGCGGCGGATGTCCTCGAATTCCTCTGGGGACTTCCCGACTTCGCCGAGGGTGACGAATGGCTCCATGTTTCCTTCGGCTCGGATTTCACCATCCCGGCCGCCTATGAAAAGGCGGTCGAAAGTCTCGCCGAGTCCATCAACAGGTCGCCCGAGTGGCGCCGCTGGTGGCAGAGCGCCGAATCCCCCAGGCTGTTCGTCTTCCTGGAACTGATGAAATCCCCTGAACTTCGCGAACCGCCGCAACTGCGTCGCAGGCGCGAGAGTGTGGAGTTCAGCATGAGCATCGACCCACAGAACGTCCGCGGCCTACGTCTGCCCGGCAGGGGAGGGAAGGCATCCGAGGTGGCCCGGGGCGACCTGACGGCATGCCTGAACCGCGTGGCGGAGGAGTTGTCCCTGGAGTCGGTCCCGCCGCTTCTCTGACCGGCCAGAGGGGGTCCTGCCTCAGCAGGATCTCCTCTGGCTTCCGCTTGTTCCGCAAGGCTCTTGCGACCTTTGCCCTGCGTGATCCACCCCATGAAGTCCCTGGATTCTCGCCATCCTTGCGCCACGCAGGACCGGCGCTCTGCGCTCGTCGCCATCTCAAACACCTCCCGTCCGCCCTCGGACACAACCATGCGCCAGCAGTACGGCCCACGACGGGCTGAGCACTGGGCACGCTACAGCGGGTTCTGCTCGATGCCGATCCGGTCCCAGTCCATGTACCGGCCGTACTTCTTCGGCTCGTCGACAACCACACCGGAGAACAGGAACCGCAGCACTGCGTTGCGTCGATCGTCCGTCATGTTCTCGGCTTCCCAGGCGGCCCGCGCGCCCGCGCCGGTGAGGCCGTCGAGGAGCACCATCGGCCGGATGACGACCTTGCGCTGCGCCTTGGCGATGCGGTCGGTGATCTCCTTGCGCATCTTGCGGTACTCCGCTGTGGAGATCTCCTCCGCGGTCCACATCTGGTTCAGCTCGCCGAGCTGCCGCTGGCCGTCCTCCAGTTCCTCGGTGAGACTCTCGGCGAGGTTGCTGCTGGCGAACCGACCATCCACCCGCAGTTTGCCGAGCAATTCGACCGCGGCGTCGACGACGAAGTCCTCCGACGTCAGGGCCGTGATCGACCGAGGGCACTTCTTGTCGTCGTTCCGACCCCTGCGGTTGCACTGGTAGACAGGTCCGGTGCCCTTGGCCGTCCGGGACACCAACGTCCCGCACCGCCCGCACATCACCAGCCCCCGCAGCAGGTAGTAGCGCTGCGCCCGCTTGCTGAGCGCCTCCCGGTACACCGCCGGCCGATACTCGCGCCGCGTCCGCGCCTCCGCCCACACGCCCGCGTCGATGATCGCGGGCCAGGATCCAGGGCCGACCTCCTCGCCCTGATGCATCCGGATGCCGGCGACATGCCGGGAGTCAAGCAGCACACGGACAGTGCCGCTGGTCCACGCCTTGCCGCCGGTCGCCAAACCGCCTCACCCCACCCTGCGGCTTACCCTCCCGCGCCCGGTCCTGCACCACGGACTTCAACCGCCGCGAGGTGTCAGCCGACGACCGGCAGGCGTGCGCGACCTCGATGCAGAGGATGAACCGGTCGTCGGGGTCGGAGAGGTCTCGTCGGTTCGCCTCCCCGTGGAGGGTGATGGCGTGGTCGTCGGAGACCTGAAGCACCTCCTCCAGGTCCCGGGGCTGCCTCATCAGCCGGTCGGGGTGGTAGGCGACGATGTGCCATCAGTGATTCCGGGCGTCCTCTCACCGGTTCGCTTCCGCTTACAGCTCCAGGCCGAGCGGCTGTTGTCCACTGAGACGTGGGCCGGATCGATGACGAAGCCGCGCCGGTCGGCGATCTCGCGGCAGATGCACTCCTGGCGGTCGACGCCAGTCTGGTCGTCATCGTCTGCCCGGGATATGCGGCAGTAGATCGCTGCGGGCTCACCGGTCGCGGCGTTGGTGCCGGTGTTTCCCCTGGTGAGCTTGTTGCGCGACACACGAATGAGTGTACGAACGAGGCGTCGGCTGGCTCACGGCCCCGCCGGAACTGGTCGCGGCGGTGCGCTCGGCGAAGCAGTTCCTGACCTACGTCTCCTCGGGCCCCTTCCAGTACGCCATCGCCGAGGCACTGCGCCTCCCGGACTCCTACTTCGACACCTTCCGCGCCGACCTGCTCCGCAAGCGCGACCTCCTCGCCGACGGCCTGCGCGCGGCCGGCTTCGAGGTCTACCTCCCCCGGGGCACCTACTTCATCACCACCGACATCACCCCCTTCGGCGAGAAGGACGCCCACACCTTCTGCCGCACCCTCCCCGAACGCACCGGCGTCGTCGCCATCCCCAACTCCGTGTTCTACGACGACCGAGAAGCCGGCCGCACCCAGGTCCGCTTCGCCTTCTGCAAGAAGGACGAGGTCCTCACGGAAGCCGCAGACCGCCTGCG
>NZ_JAANNX010000085.1:0-17842 GCF_013363615.1 Streptomyces sp. CAI-85
CCTTCTCGGCCTTGCGCTTGATCATGCCGAGCATGGGGATCTTGACGTCGACGGTGAGCTGGTAGGTGACCTCGGTGGCGCCCGCGCCGGCGGGCTTGAGGAGGTACGAGCCGTCGAGCTGGCGGAGCATCTGCGACTTCACCAGGGTCCAGGACACCTCGTGCTCGCCGGTCCAGGTGTAGCCGAGGACCTGGTCGTCCTTGATGGCGCCGGCGTCCATGACCAGCCGGACCTGCTCGGCGCGGCCCTGGTCGTCCTTCTTGAGGACCTCGGCCTGCTTCACCTCGCCGGTCCAGTCGGGGTAGCGGACGAAGTCGGCGATGACCGCCATGACGTCGGCCGGTGCCGCCTCGATCGTGATGCTCGAGCTGGTGTGTTCCGCCATCGCCGTGGCTCCTCCGGATGCTGGCCGGTCAAGACCGGGAGAGAGGTCACCGTGCGCGCCCTGGGAGCGCACGTGTGTGCAGCGTGAAGGCTACCGCGCGCCCGGGCGGCCGCCTTCACCGGTCGCCGCGGGCGTCACCACTCCAGGGCCCAGGGTGTGCCGCTGCTCGCGAAGTGCCCGACGTTGACGCACTCGGTCGCGCCGATCCGCATGCGCCGGGCGAGCGGCTGGTGGACGTGGCCGAAGAGGGAGTAGCGGGGGCGGGTGCGGTGGATGGCGTCCAGGAGGGCGCGGCTGCCGCGTTCGAAGCGGCGGGCGACGGTGTCGTAGACGAGTTCGGGGACCTCGGGCGGGATGTGGGTGCAGAGCACGTCGACCTCGCCGAGGGCCTCGATCTTGGCGGCGTACTCCTCGTCGCCGATCTCGTAGGGGGTGCGCATGGGGGTGCGCAGACCGCCGCCGACGAAGCCGAAGACCCAGCCGCCGATCTCGACGCGCTCGCCGTCCAGGACGGTGGTGCCGGGTCCGGCGAACTCGCTCCAGAGCTGCGGCATGTCGACATTGCCGTAGGTGGCGTACGTCGGGGTGGGGAACGCCGGGAACATCTCGGCGTACTGTCCCCGCACGGCCCGCTCGATGACGGCGAGCCGGTCGCCGCCGACGCCGCCCCAGAGGCGGGCGCCCAGTTCACGGGCCTCCTCGAAGCGGCGGGCGGTGCGCAGCTCCACCAGCCGGTCCGCGTTCTCGACGCCGAAGAGGTCGGGGAAGATCCCGCGGGAGTGGTCGGCGTAGTCGAGGAAGAGGACGAGGTCGCCCAGGCAGATCAACGCGTCGGCGCCCTCCCCCGCCCGGGCCAGGTCACGGGCGTTGCCGTGCACATCGCTGACCACGTGCACGCGGTTCCGGCGGTTTCCGGACGGTGTGGATGACATGTCGATCAAGCGTAGGCGTGTGTGGCACACGTGAACAGTGGCGGCGGGAATAGCGGTTACTGGCCAGTCAGTAAAGGGGTGGACTACTGTGCGCAAGGAAATATCAGTCCGTGTGACGCAGCGAACATCTCGTCGGGCCCCCTGTCGAAGACGCCATACCGGCGGGTAACGTCCGGGCAGTCCAGTTGTGCTCAGGATTTCAACGACCGAAATGTCTGAGCACGCCCGAGCCGTGGACCGCACCGTCGCATCACACAACGTCGTGGCGCCGGCGCCCTATGAGGAGCAGCAGTCTTGCGCGAGTTCAGCCTTCCGGCTTTGTACGAGGTCCCCGCGGACGGCAATCTGACCGACATCGTCCGCAGAAACGCCGCGCAGCATCCCGACGTCGCCGTCATCGCGCGCAAGGCGGGCGGGGCCTGGCAGGACGTGACCGCGACCGCCTTCCTGGCCGAGGTGCACGCCGCCGCCAAGGGTCTGATCGCCTCCGGGGTCCAGCCGGGCGACCGGGTCGGGCTGATGTCGCGCACCCGGTACGAGTGGACGCTGCTCGACTTCGCGATCTGGTGCGCGGGCGCGGTCACCGTGCCGGTGTACGAGACCAGCTCGCCGGAGCAGGTGCAGTGGATCCTCTCGGACTCGGGCGCGACCGCGGTCGTGGTGGAGCTGGACGCCCACGCGGCGGCCGTGGAGTCGGTGCGCGACACCCTGCCCGCCCTGAAGCACGTCTGGCAGATCGAGGCCGGCGGGGTCGAGGAGCTGGGGCGGCTCGGCAAGGACGTCTCCGACGCGACGGTGGAGGAGCGCAGCTCGCTCGCCCGGGCCGACGACCCGGCGACCATCGTCTACACCTCCGGCACGACCGGCCGGCCCAAGGGCTGTGTGCTCACCCACCGCAGCTTCTTCGCCGAGTGCGGGAACATCGTGGAGCGGCTGCGGCCGCTGTTCCGCACCGGTGAGTGCAGCGTGCTGCTCTTCCTGCCGCTGGCGCACGTCTTCGGCCGGCTGGTGCAGATCGCCCCGATGATGGCGCCGATCAAGCTGGGCACGGTCCCGGACATCAAGAACCTCACGGACGAGCTGGCGTCCTTCCGGCCGACGCTGATCCTCGGCGTGCCGCGGGTCTTCGAGAAGGTCTACAACTCGGCGCGGGCCAAGGCGCAGGCCGACGGCAAGGGCGCGATCTTCGACAAGGCGGCGGACACCGCGATCGCGTACAGCCGGGCGCTGGACCTGCCGTCGGGTCCGTCCCTCGGTCTGAAGCTCAAGCACAAGGTCTTCGACCGGCTGGTCTACGGCAAGCTGCGCGCGGTGCTGGGCGGCCGCGGCGAGTTCGCGATCTCGGGCGGCGCCCCGCTGGGCGAGCGGCTGGGCCACTTCTTCCGCGGTATCGGCTTCACGGTCCTGGAGGGCTACGGCCTGACGGAGTCGTGTGCGGCGACCGCGTTCAACCCGTGGGACCGGCAGAAGATCGGGACGGTCGGGCAGCCGCTGCCGGGCTCGGTGGTGCGGATCGCCGACGACGGCGAGGTGCTGCTGCACGGCGAGCACCTGTTCAAGGAGTACTGGAACAACCCGGGCGCGACCGCCGAGGCGCTGGCCGACGGCTGGTTCCACACGGGTGACATCGGCACCCTGGACGAGGACGGCTATCTGCGGATCACCGGCCGCAAGAAGGAGATCATCGTCACCGCGGGCGGCAAGAACGTCGCCCCGGCGGTCATAGAGGACCGTATCCGGGCGCACGCGCTGGTCGCGGAGTGCATGGTGGTGGGCGACGGGCGGCCGTTCGTGGGCGCGCTGGTCACCATCGACGAGGAGTTCCTGGGCCGTTGGGCCGCCGACCACGGCAAGCCGGCGGACTCCACGGCGGCTTCGCTGCGGGACGACGCGGATCTGGTGGCGGCCGTCCAGTCGGCGATCGACGACGGCAACGCGGCGGTCTCGAAGGCGGAGTCGGTGCGCAAGTTCCGTATCCTGTCGGCCCAGTTCACCGAGGACTCGGGTCATCTGACGCCGTCGCTGAAGCTCAAGCGCAATGTGGTGGCGAAGGACTACGCGGCGGAGATCGAGGCGCTGTACGCCAAGTAGCCCTCACTACGGCCGAGTCGGCGCGGGTTCCTCTCGACAGGGGCCCGCGCCGCCTGCGTCACAGCAGCGCCTTCAGCCGGTCGGCGAGCAGGTCCCAGCGCCACTTCTCCTCGACCCAGCGCCGGCCCCGCTCCCCCATCCGGCGGCGCAGTTCGGCGTCGCCGAGGAGGACGGTGATCCGCTCGGCGGTGTCCGCCGGGGAGTCGCCCGGCACGACCCAGCCCGTCTCCCCGTCGAGCACGGCGTCGGGCGCGCCCCCGGAGTCCCCGGCGACCACCGGGAGGCCGGTCGCCGACGCCTCCAGGTAGACGATCCCGAGCCCCTCGACGTCCAGGCCGCCGCGCCGGGTCCGGCAGGGCATCGCGAAGACGTCCCCGGCGCCGTAGTGCGCGGGGAGTTCGGCCCAGGGCACGGCGCCGGTGAACCGCACGGAGGCGGCCACGCCGGTCTCCCGGGCGAGCCTGCGCAGGTCGTTCTCGTACGGCCCGCCGCCGACGATCAGCAGCACGGCGTCCGGTTCGGCGGCCAGGATCCGGGGCATCGCGCGGATCAGGGTGTCCTGGCCCTTGCGCGGCACGAGCCGTGAGACGCACACGACCACCGGCCGGTCGGTGAGCCCGAGCCGGGCCCGCACCTCGTCGCCGCCCGACCCCGGGTGGAAGGTCTTCTCGTCGACGCCGGGCGGCAGTTGGACCATCCGTCCGGCCGCCTCGGCGCTCAGCGCGGTGGCGATCCGGGAGCGGGTGTACTCGCCGAGGTAGGTGAGCGTGTCCGTGGCCTCCCCGATCCGCCCGAGAAGCCGCCGGGCCGCGGGGAGTTGGGCCCACCCGGCCTCGTGCCCGTGCGTGGTCGCCACCAGCCGCTCGGCGCCGGCCCTGCGCAGCGCGGGCGCCATCAGCCCGAGCGGCGCGGCCGCCCCGAACCACACCGACGTGCACCCGTGCTCCCGCAGCAGCCCGACGGCCCGCCGGGTCGCCCCGGGCGTCGGCAGCAGCATCGTCGTGGAGTCCCGTACGACGGTGAAGGGCTGCTCGGCGTCGAAGGCGGCCGTCGCCTCGACGCCCTCCCGCGACCGCTTCCAGGTCGAGGCGTGGACGACGAGCCGGTCCGGGTCGAGCCGGAGCGCCATGTTGTGCAGGAACGCCTGGATACCACCGGGCCGGGGCGGGAAGTCGTTGGTCACGATCAGGGTCTTGTGCATCGCGGACGACCTTATCCCCGTCCCGCCGGGCCGGCTCACCTGGAGACCCCGGCCAGCTTCTTCTCGGCACGCCGGCTCAGCCGAGCTGAGCGACCAGATACTCCCTCCAGCTCGCCGTGAAGTCCTCCGGGGAGACGCCCAGCACGCTGTCCAGCGCCCCCTCGACCGCCCCCGGCCGCGTCCCGTGCGCCCCCACGGCCCGGTAGAACGCGTCCAGCTTCACCTCGCCCCACCGCTCGGCGATCAGCCGGCAGGCCAGCCAGCCGCCCTCGTACGCCCGGGCCAGCCGGCCCCCGTCCCCGGAGAACCCGAAGTCCTCGTCGGCGGGCAGCTCCTCCGGCAGCTCCCCGCGGGCGACCGCGCTGCCCAGCTCGGGGGCCGCCTCGCGCGGGGTGCGGCCGGTCTCGCGGTAGCCGACCCAGTCGGCGTACCCCTCGGACAGCCACAGCGGGGTGGCCCCGTTGGTGTGGGCGCGGGTGGCGACATGGGTGGTCTCGTGGGTCAGCACGACCTGCCGTCCGAGCTGCCCGAGCATGGCGTAGGCGTCGGGATTGACCACGATCCGGTCCGCGGGCGCCTTCGCCCCGCCGCCGGTCTCCCCGGTGGTGACGGCCGCGATCCCCCGGTAGGAGGAGGCGGGCGAGCCCAGCAGCCCCGCCATGTCGTCGAGCGACTTCGGCACCAGCACGACGACCCGCCCCGCCCAGCCGGTGCCCCAGGCCGCCGACACCGCCGGGACCGCGCCGTCCGCGAGGTCGGCGAACTCCCGCAGCCGCGCCCGGCTCTGCCCGGCGCCCAGCACCAGGCTGTGCGCGCCGCGCACCGCGCTCACCGTGCCCTGGTCCCACAGTTGCTCGGCGGCCTTCGGGGCGGGCCGCTCGGAGGCCACCGTCCACCGTCCGTCCCCGGAGCGGACGAGCCGCAGGGTGCGGGCGGCGGTCACCGGAGCCCGGTCGTGGCCCTCGACGCGGTAGCTCAGCTCGGCGTCGGCGGTCGCCGTGTCGCCGTCCCGGCGCACCTCGGTCACCCGATACGACCAGGCGGCCAGCGGGACGGCCCGCAGCCGGGCGTAGGAGGGGGCGCCGCCGGTGGCCGCGTACGCGCGGGCGTCCTGGGCGAGAACGGCCGCCGCACGCCGGTCCAGCACCCGCTGCACCTCGGAGCGCACCCCGTCCTGCGGGGCCCGGCCGCCGCAGGCCACCAGGGAGACGAGCAGCAGACAGAGCGCCACCACCCCGGATCCGCGCACCCGCCCGTGACCAGCCATCCTCCCGATCGTACGGCGGCCGGCCCGGCCGGGCGCCGGTCACGGGCGGTCGCGAGCGGGCCAGGGGCGGTCGCGAGCGGGCCAGGGGCGGTCGCGAGCGGGCCAGGGGCGGTCGCGAGCGGGCCAGGGGCGGTCGGGAGCGGGCCAGGGGCGGTCGGGACCGTCAGGGCCGGGTCACCGCGGAGACGGACATCATCCCGACCGGGTCGTAGCGCACCGGCGCGCCCGGGTAGGGGGCGTGGATGACCTGGCCGTTGCCGACGTACATGCCGACATGGCTGGCGTCGGAGCGGTAGGTGACGATGTCCCCGGGCCGGGCCTGGGAGAGCGGCACCCGCCGCCCCGCGTGCGCCTGGGCCTGCGAGGTGCGCGGCAGGGCGACCCCGGCCTGCGCGTACGACCACTGCACCAGGCCCGAACAGTCGAAGCCGGAGGGCCCGTTGGCGCCCCAGACGTACGGCCGGCCGAGCGCGGACCGCGCGGCGGCGAGCGCGGCGCCGGCCCGGCCCGAGGCCGGTACGTCGCCGAAGAGCCCCGGCAGACCGGCGCGGCCCGACCGGGAGGCCCGGTCCCAGGCGGCGCGCTCGGCGTACGGCAGGGAGTTGAGGAGCTGCCGGGCCCGCGCGAGCTTGTCCTCGACGGTGCGTTTGTGGCGTACGACGGCCTTGCGGCTCGCCTCCAGATCGGCGAGCTTGCGGGCCGCCTCGGTGCGGTCCTGGGCGAGTTCGCGCACCGCGCCCCGCAGTTCCTTCAGCTCCCCGGCCTGGTGGGCGGTGATGCGGTCCAGGACGGACGCCTTGTCGAGGTAGTCGTCCGGGTCGTCGGAGAACAGCAGCGCCAGGGAGGGGTCGAGGCCGCCGGAGCGGTACTGCGCCCCGGCCAGCGAACCGAGTTCCTCCCGCAGGTCGTTGATGTGCCCCTGCTGCCGGGCGATCGCGTCCCGGGCGGCACCGACCTGCTCGCGCAGGACGTCGGCGCGCTCCCCGGCCTCGTTGTACGCCTCGGTGGCCTTCTCGGCCTCCGCGTAGAGCCGGTCCACCTCGGCCCGGGTGTCCTCGTGCGGCGCGGCCGAGGCCGGTACGGCGGCGAGGGCGCCGAGAGCGGCGGCCGCGGCGGACAGCGCGGACAGGGCGCAGGTGGCACCCCGGTCGAACCCGGACGGTGCAAGGCGGCGATGGGACCCCACGGAAGCCGCGCTCCTTCCCCTGGCTGACGAAACGGGGCAGACAGTAGCCCCGAGTCCAGGGGGTGACCAAAGACCTCCGTACGGCACGCACAGTGACGCCCCGCCGCTGACGCAGGTCACCGGCGGGGCGTGGGGTCACATCGGGTCGTCGTAATTCGCCCGTTCGGGCGGTGCCGTGTCCTGATCTTGGACCGGCGGGGCGGCGCTTTCCCGGGCCGCTCGGGTCAGACGCGGACGCCGAACATGAACGGGCCGCCGATGGTGTTCATCGACTCGTACCGCACGACGGTGCCGCTGCGGGGCGCGTGGATGATCTGGCCGTTGCCCGCGTACAGGCCGACGTGGTGCAGATCGCCGAAGAAGAAGACCAGGTCGCCGACCTGGAGCTGGCTCGACGAGTAGATCTTCGTGCCGATCGTGGACTGCGACTCGGAGGTCCGGGGTATGCCGACGCCGGCCTGGGCGTAGGCCCAGGAGGTCAGGCCCGAGCAGTCGAAGGAGGACGGGCCGGTGGCGCCGTAGACGTACGGGGTGCCCAGCTTGGACTGGGCGGCGGAGAACGCGGCGGCGGCGCGGCCGGAGGCGGGCGTGGAGTTGCCCAGGTCGACGCGGGCGGAGGAGGAGCGGTTGGCGCGGTCCTGCTCGGCGGCCAGCGCGGCCTTCTCCTTGGCGGTCAGGGAGTTGAGGAGCTTCTGCGCCTCGGCGAGCTTGCCCTGGACTTCCTTCTTCTTCTTGCCCAGCTCGGTCCGGGTGGAGGCGAGGTCCTTGAGCTTGTCGGACGCCTCGGCGCGGTCCTGCGCCAGCTCGCGCTGCTTGACCTGGATCTTCTTCAGCGCCTCGACCTGCTGGGCGCTGAGCTGGTCCGCGGCGGACGCCTTGTCCAGGTAGTCGTCGGGGTCGGCCGACAGGAAGAGCTGGAGGGAGGGGTCGATGGTGCCGGTGCGGTACTGCGCGGCGGCCGCCAGGCCCATCGAGTCGCGGAGCGCGTTCAGTTCCTCCTGGCCGCGGGCGACGTTGTCCTGGATGGTGGAGATCTCCTTCTGGAGCTTCTCCTGCTTCTCCGTGGCGCCGTTGAGCTTCTCGGTGGCCTGCTCCGCCTCTTCGTAGAGCTTGTCGACCTTCGTCTTCACCTCGTCCTTGCTCGGCTTCTCGCTCGGCGCCGCGTTGGCTGCCTGGGAGCTGAGCGCGACGGCAGCGGCGGCTGCGGTGGTGAGCACGGTCACGCGCGCGCGACTCGGCTGCTTCGGTCGACGGTGGGACGCCACGGAGACGGGCTCCTTCTTTTGAGTGATCACCCGTGTGGAGGTTCGAGCCCAGACCTTAGTGACCCGGCCGTGATCACTTCAAATCCCCAGCCACAAAAAACACCTCACGCAACGCAGTTTTTTCAACTAACTCACGTGCGGTGATGCCGGGTTGACGCTACGTTGCGTGACGATTCCGCCAATTCGGGCGTTAAACCTGCAACATCGACCTTCGGGACAGGCGCCGTGACAGGCGTCAGGACAGGCGCTTGAGGAGGACCGCCGAAGCGACCGGCCGGGCCCCCGCCTTGGCGACGCCGTCGGCCACCTCGCGGTCGGTGGAGACGACGATCACCGGCCGGCCGGGCGGCTCCGCGCGCACGAGCTGGCGGATCAGCTCGTCGGCGGTCACCCCCGCCTTGGAGAACAGCACCCGCACCCCGCGCGGCGGCGCGAGCAGTACCGGCGCGGCCAGTTCGGCCCCGTCGAAGACACAGGTGACCTCGGCGCCGGTCTGCGCCGCGAGCTGGGAGAGCTGCCCCAGCAGCCGCAGCCGCTGCTTCTCCAGCGGCATCTGCGGATAGCCGGTCTTGGTGACGTTGTAGCCGTCGACCACGAGATGCGCCTGGGGCAGGGCGAGCAACTGGTCGATGATGGCCGGGTCGTTCTCCGACAGGGCGCGCGCGGCGATGTCCTTGGGGGTCATCCGGCCCGGCTCGACCGCGTCGACCGTCTCCGCGGGCCGCACCGACACCGGCGGCAACGCCAGTTCGCGGCGCAGCCCCTGGGCCGCGTCGAGCACGGTGTCGAGCAGCAGCCGGACCCGCATGTCCTCGACGCTGCGCCCCTCGCGGGCCGCCCGGCGGGCCGCCTCCAGGGCCGCCTCCGCCTCGCCGAGCCGCGCCTTGAGCCGCCGGGCCTCGCTCTCGGCGGCGGACACCTGGGTCTGCCCCTCGGCGCGTACGGCCTCCGTCTCGGCCTGCACCTTGCGCAGGGCCGCCTCGCCCCGCTTCACGTCACTGAGGGCCGAACGCAGCTTGCGGTGGAGGGACTCCGCCTCCTTGCGCGCCGCGTCCAGCTCGGTGCGCAGCCGCTCGGTGTCCGCCCGGCTCTGCTCCCGGGCGCGGTCCAGTTCCTCGCGCAGCCGCGCCAGTTCGGCCCGGGTCTCGTCGTCGACGCGCTCGGCGTCCGCCCGCTGGGCCTCCTCGCCCGCCGCGGTGACCAGCTTCACCCAGCCGACGGGGCGCAGCACATAGGCCGCGGCCGCCACGTCGAGCGGGTCCGCGGCCGGGGTCGGCGAGCCGGAGTCGAGGGCGCCGGACAGCTCCGGCTGGGCTTCTCTGAACTTCTCGGCGATGCGCTGCCGGAACAGCGCGTCGGTCTCCAGCGCGGCCGCCATCGCGTTGCCCGCGAACTTGGCCCGGCGGTTCGGGGCGAACCGGGCGTACTGCCGCAACTGCGCGGGCAGTTCGCCGACGGTCAGCCCGCCGAAGCCGTCGGAGACGATCTGCACGACCCGGCGGCGCACCCCGTCGGGCAGCGGACGGTCGAGCATCTCAGCGGCGCCGTCGCCCGGCCCCCCGCCTGCGCTCTCCACCATCCGTCACACCCCAATACGTGTACGGGGCCGGCTCCGGTCAGGAGCTGGCGCCCGGCCGATCCACGAGTTCCACCTGGTCCACGGCGTTGCACCAGCGGCACCGCACCGACTCGATGGTCTCACTGACCACCTCGCGCTCCTCCACCTTGGGCTCGCCCGCCAGGTCGAGGTGGACGTACTCGACGGCCTTCGACGAACGCGTGACGTCGAACCGGGTGAGGTTGCCGCACAGGGTGCAGCGCCACCGGGTGGTGGCGGTCGGCAGGGGAACCGTCATGGTGACTGTCCGCTCCTTCTGGTGTCGGGTCGCTGGTGTCGCTGGTACGAACGGGTCGGGCCGGAGGCTCCCCGCCGTGTATGGCTCGTAACCCTACGGCCTGGCGGGTCCTCACCGCCCGTCCGTCCACGGCGGCGAGGCGGTACGGGCGAGTGCGTCCCGTTACGTCATGCTCTGTGTTCATGATCGGCAAGTGGAGCGGCCCCCTCGGCGCCGCGTTCCGACGGGCTCCGGTGACGCATGTGCTGATCGCCGTGTGCTCCGCGATCTTCGTGCTGGGCCCGGCCGCGGGCCTCGATCCCGCCTACGGCTCCGGCGACGCCCTGCTCGCCGCCCAGCGCGCCTATTTCCGCCGCTGGGGGGTGATCCCGGTGGAGCTGTTCACGGACTCCCCGCGGGCCGCGCTGACCCCGGCGACGGCGCTGTTCATCCACGGTAGCTGGGTGCACCTCCTGGGCAACATGCTCTTCCTCTACGTCTTCGGCGTGATGACCGAGGAGCGGATGGGCCGCGTCCAGTTCACGCTGTTCTACGTCGGCTGCGGCTACCTGGCGCTGCTGGGTTACGCCGCGGCCAACGCCGGGTCGCCGGCCTCGCTGGTGGGGGCGTCGGGGGCGATCTCCGCGGTGCTGGGCGCGTTTCTGTACCTGTTCCCCCGGGCGCGGGTGACCAGTCTTCTGCCGTTCCTGTTCTTCCTGCCGCTGCGCTTCCCCGCCTGGGTCGTCCTGCCCTGCTGGGCGGCCCTCCAGTGGGTGGCGGCGGGCCGGGCGCCCCAGGGCCCCGGCGTGGCCTATCTGGCCCACCTGGTGGGCTTCGGCCTGGGCCTCGGCTACGCGTGGGCGCGGTTCCGCCCTGGGACGCGGTTTCGTCCTGGGACTAGAGTGAGGGCCACCCCCGCTCCGGCCCCCGAGGGAGAGAACCAGCCGTGATCACCGCGATCGTCCTCATCAAGACCAGCGTGGACCGGATCCCCGAGATCGCCGAGCGGATCGCCTCGCTGGAGAGCGTCAGCGAGGTCTTCTCCGTCACCGGGACCTACGACCTGATCGCCATGGTGCGGGTGAAGCGGCACGACGACCTCGCCGATGTGATCCCGGGCAGCATCAGCAAGATCCCCGGCGTGGAGGCGACGGACACCCACGTGGCGTTCCGGACGTACTCGCAGCACGACCTGGAGGCGGCGTTCGCGATCGGCCTGGACTCCTGACCGGCTGACCGCCGCCTCCCGGCCCCGGGGGACGAGGGACCCGGTCAGACCGCCGGGACGCAGCGGCCGTCCTGCGTGCGGTACGTCCACCGCGCACCGTCGGTGACCAGCTCGCGCACGGCCGCCACAAAGCGGTCCACGTGCTCGTCGGGCGTCCCGGCGCCGAAGCTCACCCGGATGGCGTTGAGGGACTTCTCGCCCGGCGCCGCCTCGGGGGCCCCGCACTCGCCCTGCGCCTCGGGGGCGCCGCCCAGCAGGGTGCGCACCAGCGGGTGGGCGCAGAACAGGCCGTCGCGGACGCCGATGCCGTACTCGGCGGACAGGGCGGCGGCGAAGTGGGAGCTGTTCCAGCCGTCGACGACGAAGGAGATCACCCCGACCCGGGGCGCGTCGTCGCCGAAGAGCGACAGGATCCGCACCTCCGGCACGTCGGCGAGGCCCGTGCGCACCTTCTCGATGAGCTGCCGCTCGCGCGCGACCAGCGTGTCGAAGCCGGCCTCGGTGAGCGCCTTGCAGGCGGAGGCGATGGAGTAGGCGCCGATCACGTTCGGCGAGCCGGCCTCGTGCCGGGCCGCGCTGTCGTGCCACTCCACGTCCACTCCCCCGTCCTCGCGCCGGGTGACCCGGCGGCTCGCACCGCCGCCCGCGAGGTAGGGGTCGGCGGCGCGCAGCCAGTCGGCGCGGCCGGCCAGGACTCCGGAGCCGAAGGGCGCGTACAGCTTGTGCCCGGAGAAGGCGACCCAGTCGACGTCGAGGTCCCGGACGGACACCGGGTGGTGCGGGGCGAGCTGGGCGGCGTCCAGGACGATCCGGGCGCCGTGGGCGTGCGCGGCCGCGGCCAGCTCCCGCACCGGCCACAGCTCGCCGGTGACGTTGGAGGCGCCGGTCACGCAGACCAGGGCCGGGCCGTGGGGGTCGCGGTCGGCGAGGGCCCGCTCCAGGGTCTCGACGGCCTGTCCCGGGGTGCGGGGGGCGTCGAGGTAGGTGACCCGGGCGTCCCGCCAGGGCAGCAGCGAGGCGTGGTGCTCGGTCTCGAAGACGAAGACCTGGCAGCCGGCGGGCAGGGCGGAGGCGAGCAGGTTGAGGGAGTCGGTGGTGGAGCGGGTGAAGACCACCTGGTCGTCGGCGCGGCAGTCCAGGAACGCGGCGACCGTGGCGCGGGCGTTCTCGAACAGGTCCGTCGAGAGCTGGGAGAGGTATCCGGCGCCGCGGTGGACGCTGCCGTAGTACGGCGCGTAGGCCGCGACGTCGTCCCAGACCCGCTGCAACGCCGGTGCGCTGGCGGCGTAGTCGAGCGCGGCGTAGGTGACCTCGCCACCGGTGACGAGCGGGACGGTGACATCACAGCCCAGAACGGGCAGCGGGGCACAAATGTCCTGGACGGAGGCAGCGGTGGAGACAGACATGACGGAACTCCCGTGAGAGGAAAGGAAGAAGAGTGAAAAGGGGTGCGCGGAGGCGGGGCTCGGCGGCCCTATCGCATTCGCTGGCTCACGGAAGACTCCCTCGAACGACCAGGACCCCTGGTGTCGAGAGGGGCCCGCGCTTGCCGTAGACCTCGCTGCCTACGGCCTGGTCTTCACCCGGGGCACCCCGCCACGGACGGAGGGTTGCCGGACAGTCGGCCGGGGCCTCATGACTGTCACTCATGACCTGGTACAGAAACTACGGGACGTGATCGCCGTCCCGCAACCCGTGTCCGGATCGCGGGACGGCGATTCCCGTCACGTCAGGCGTTGCTGGCGGTGACCCAGCGCTCCAGGACCCGGCGGGCCGCCCCGGAGTCGACGGACTCGGCGGCACGGGCCATACCGGCGGCGATCTGCTCGGCGAGCGTCCCCGCGGCCGGGTCGAGGGCGACCAGGGCCGCCGCCGAGTTCAGCAGGACGGCGTCGCGCACCGGGCCCGGCTCGCCCTCCAGGAGCCGCCGGGCGACCTCGGCGTTGTAGGACGGGTCACCGCCGCGCAGGGCCTCCACCGGGACCAGTTCGATGCCGACCTCGCGCGGGTCGAAGGTCTCCTCGGTGACCGTGCCGTCGCGGACGACCCACACCCGGGAGGTGGAGGTGGTCGTCAGCTCGTCGAAGCCGTCGTCGCCGCGGAAGACCAGCGAGGAGTGGCCGCGCTCGGCGAAGACCCCGGCGACGATCGGCGCCATCCGGGGATCGGCGACCCCCACCGCCTGCGCCCGCACCTTCGCCGGGTTGGTCAGCGGACCGAGCGCGTTGAACACCGTACGGATGCCCAACTGGCCGCGGGCGGCGCCGACATGGCGCAGCGCCGGATGGAACTTGACGGCGAAGCAGAAGGTGATCCCGGCCTCCTCGGCGACCTCGGCCACCCGCTTCGGCGTCAGCTCCAGATTGACGCCGAGCTTCTCCAGGACGTCCGAGGCGCCGGAGGCCGAGGACGCGGCGCGGTTGCCGTGCTTGACGACCTTGGCGCCGGTGCCGGCCACCACGATCGACGACATCGTGGAGATGTTGACCGTCTTGGCGCCGTCACCGCCGGTGCCGACGATGTCGACGGTGCGGCCCGGCACCTCGATCAGGTTGGCGTGCTCGTACATCGTCCGCACGAGGCCGTTGATCTCCGCGACGGTCTCGCCCTTGGCCCGCAGCGCCACCGCGAACCCGGCGATCTGGGCGTCGGTCGCCTCGCCGCGCATCATCAGGTCCATGGCCCAGGCGGTGTCGTCCGCCGACAGGTCCCGGCCGGCCAGCAGGCCGTTCAGCAGGGCGGGCCAGGAACGGACCGCCGCGGTGTCGCCTCCGGCGGGGGTCACAGCGCTCATAGCCGCTCCTGGGTGTCGTACGGGCGAGCAGGGCTCGCGCAAACAGGGTGTGATCCCACCCTATCCAGCCCGCGGACACGGCGAAGGGCCCCGTCCGAAGACCGGACGGGGCCCTTCACTCAGGGCGTGGCGACGCCTGGGGATCAGTGGTGGCCGTGGCCGCTCGTGATCTCCTTGTACTCCTCGACGGTCGGCTTGGGGATCTGCTGGTCCTCGCCGAAGTACGCGCCGCTGATCTTGGCACGCAGCTTCTCGGTGGCCTTCACCTTGCGCTCGACACCGTTCTCGTCGACCGTGGCGCCGATCGCGGCCGGCTCGTACTGCTCGTGGGCCGTGAGCGTGTAGAGCTGCTCCTGGCTGAGCGGCTCGTGCACCTCGATGAACTCACCGTGCGGCAGGCGCTTGATGGTGCCGGTCTCCCGGCCGTGCAGCACCTTGTCCCGGTCCCGGCGCTGGAGGCCGAGGCAGATCCGCTTGGTGAGGATGTACGCGATGACCGGTCCGACGAAGAAGAAGATCCGGACGAACCAGGTGATCGAGTTGATCGACAGGTGGAAGTGCGTGGCCCACAGGTCGTTGCCGCCGCCCACCAGGGTGATCATGTACATCGTGACCCAGGCGACGCCGAGCGCGGTGCGGGTCGGCGCGTTGCGCGGGCGGTCCAGGATGTGGTGCTCGCGCTTGTCGCCGGTCACCCACGACTCGATGAAGGGGTAGGCGGCGAGCGCCGCGAGGACGACACCGAAGAGCACCAGCGGGATGAACACGCCCAGGACCAGCGTGTGGCCCCAGAGGTTGATCTCCCAGCCCGGCATGAAGCGGATCAGACCCTCGGCGAAGCCCATGTACCAGTCGGGCTGGGCGCCGGTGGACACCTGGTCCGGACGGTAGGGGCCGAGCGCCCAGATCGGGTTGATCTGGGTGACCGCGGAGATGATCGCGATCACACCGAAGACCAGGAAGAAGAAGCCTCCGGCCTTGGCCATGTACACCGGCAGCAGCGGCATGCCGACGACGTTCTTGTTGTTCTTGCCGGGGCCCGCGAACTGCGTGTGCTTGTGGTAGAAGACCAGGATCAGGTGCGCCACCATCAGGCCGAGCATGATGCCCGGCAGCAGCAGGATGTGGATCGAGTAGAACCGCGCCACGAAGTCGTGGCCCGGGAACTCCCCGCCGAACAGGAACATCGAGATGTACGTGCCGACGATCGGCATCGACAGGATGGCGCCCTGGGTGAAGCGGACACCGGTGCCGGAGAGCAGGTCGTCCGGGAGCGAGTAGCCGGTGAAACCGGTGAACATGCCCAGGACGAACAGCAGGAAGCCGAACAGCCAGTTGATCTCACGCGGCTTGCGGAATGCGCCCGTGAAGAACACGCGCATCATGTGCACGAACATGCCGGCGAGGAAGATCAGCGCCGCCCAGTGGTGGATCTGCCGGATCAGCAGACCGCCGCGCACGTCGAAGGAGATGTGCAGCGTCGAGCTGAACGCCTCCGACATGAGCTGTCCCTGGAGCGGGACGTAACTGCCGTGGTACTCCACCTCGTTCATCGACGGGTGGAAGAACAGCGTCAGATAGACACCGGTCAGGATGATGATGAGGAAGCTGTACATGCAGACTTCGCCCAGCATGAACGACCAGTGGTCGGGGAAGATCTTCCGCATGTTGGCCTTGGCCAGGGAGTAGATCCCCAGCCGGCCGTCGGCCCAGTCGGCGATGCGCTCGCCGGCCGGGGCCTTGCCGCGTTCGCGGGCCTCGGTGTTCTCTGTGGTGCTCATCCGCGCTCCCAGAAGGCAGGACCGACGGGCTCTTCGAAGTCGCTGAGCGCCTCGAGGTAGCCCTCGTCGTTCACACCGATGCGCAACTGCGGCAGGGCGTGACCGGCCGGGCCGAAGATCACTCGGGCACCGTCGGAGAGGTCGAAGGTGGACTGGTGGCAGGGGCACAGCACGTGGTGCGTCTGCTGCTCGTACAGGGAGATCGGGCAGCCGACGTGGGTGCAGATCTTCGAGTACGCCACGATGCCTTCGTGCGACCACTCGAGCTCGCGCTTGTCCTTGATGTTCTCCGGCTGGAGCCGGACGATCATCAGGGCCGCCTTGGCGATCTCGTTCTGGAAGTTCTCGTCGTGCTCCTCCAGGCCCTCGGGCATGGCGAAGGTGAGCGAACCGACGGCGACGTCCGAGGGACGCAGCGGCTCGTTCGTGTTCATGTTGACGAGCAGCTTGCCCTTGGCCCACAGCGTGTGGCGCAGCTTGTCCTCGGGCAGCGGGCCGAGGTCGCGCAGCAGCACGATGCCGGAGAGCGGCACCAGGGTGAGCGCGCCGAACATCGTGTTGCGGATCAGCTTGCGCCGGCCGATGGCCGACTCCTGGGCGCCCGCCTTGAAGTCCGCGTGGACCTTGGCGCGCACCTCGGGGGAGGCGGCGATCGGGTGCCGCTCGTCGGCGACCTCCACGTCGGACATCAGGGTGCGGGCCCAGTGGACCGCGCCGGCGCCGATGGTGAACAGCGCCGTGCCCAGGGTCAGACCCAGCGCGAAGTTCAGCGCGCTGATGTGGCCGATCGGGAACACGAAGATCGACTTGTCGGCGGGGATCGTCACGAAGGACGCGATGAAGCCGACGGTCGCGAGCATCGAGAGCGTGAACAGGAAGGCGACCGCACGCTCGGACCGCTTGGCGGCCCGCTCGTCGATGTCCTGGATCCGGTGCTCGTGCGGCGGCAGTCCCGGGTCGGCGAACGGGTTCTTCTCGTCCGCCACGGTGACCGCACCGTGCGCGTGGCCCTGCTCTGCGGGCAGGTTCTCTTCTGGAATGTCTTGGCTACTCATGACTTCTTGGCCTTTGCGGTCCGAGCGGCGACCCAGACGGCGACCGCGATCAGGGCGCCGAGACCGAAGATCCAGGCGAACAGGCCCTCGCTGACGGGGCCGAGGCCGCCCAGCTCCAGACCGCCCGGGTTCACCGTCTCGTCGCTGTTGACCGCGTGCAGGTACGCGATGATGTCCTTCTTGTTCTGCTCCGACAGCGTGGTGTCGGGGAAGGAGGGCATGTTCTGCGGGCCGGTCTGCATGGCCTCGTAGATGTGCTTCGGGTCCACGCCCTCGAGGGTCGGGGCGTACTTGCCCTTGGTGAGGGCACCGCCCTTGCCGGTGAAGTTGTGGCACTGCGCGCAGTTGGTGCGGAACAGCTCGCCGCCCTTGGCGATGTCGGCGCCCTCCGGGCCGTACTGGGCCTCGGTGGGGACGTTCGGGCCGGCGCCGAGGGAGGCGACGTACGCGGCGAGCTGGTCGATCTGGGCCTGCGTGTAGATGACCTTCTTCTTGGGCACCTGGGCGCCCTGGGAGGTCGCCGCCGGCATACGCCCGGTGCCGACCTGGAAGTCGACGGCCGCGGCGCCCACGCCGACCAGGCTCGGACCGTCGGAACTGCCCTGACCGCCGGTGCCGTGGCAGCTTGCGCAGCCTACGGCGTAGAGCTTCTTGCCCTCTTCGATGGCCAGGGACTGGGCGGTTTCATCTGCCTGCGCCTTGCTCGCGGGCGCGAACGCGGCGTACAGCCCCCCCGTGCACGCCAGCGCGAGGAGTAGGACGACGAGCGCCGCCAGCGGATGGCGTCGTCGTGCGGAGAGCTTTTTCACGGATTACCCCGGT
>NZ_JAANNX010000086.1:0-17812 GCF_013363615.1 Streptomyces sp. CAI-85
CCTCGGGTGATGGCTGGGCCTCGGGTGACGGCCGACGCTCGGGTGACGGTCCGCCCGTGGGTGACGGTCCGCCCTCGGGAGGCCCGCCCTCAGGTGTCGCACCGCCCCCGGACGAAGGCCCGTCCGCCGCCCCCGCCGCCGTCACAGCCCCGCCGATCGGGCCTCGCCGAGTGCCGTGAGGCGGTCGCGGAGCCGTTCCGCTTCGGCCGGGTCCAGGCCCGGGACGGTCGCGTCGGTGGCGGCGGCCGCGGTGTGGAGCTGCACGCTGGCCAGCCCGAAGTGCCGTTCCACGGGACCGGAGGTCACCTCCACGAGCTGCATCCGCCCGTACGGCACCACGGTCTCCTCCCGCCACAGCACACCCCGGCTGATCAGCAGGTCGTCGGCGCGCTCGGCGTACCGCCAGGACCGCCAGTTGCGGCCCAGCAGCACCCAGCCCCACCCGATGCCGGCCAGCGGCAGCAGCGCGAACGCCGCCCACGCGGGCCCCGCGAACAGACCGAGCGGCACCCCGACGGCGACGGCCGCGAGCCCCAGCCAGACCACCAGCAGCAACCGCCGCATCCGCAGCAGCCCGGGCGGCAGCCCGGTCCACACCGGCTCGTCCGCCGCCGTCTCCTCGCCCACCGTGCTCCCCGTCTCCATACGGCCAGCGTACGTAGGGGAGACTGGGCCCATGACTCCCACGACGGAGACCACGGTCGGGATCGGCGGGGCCGCGGAGAGCACCGACATGGTGCTGAACATCGGCCCCCAGCACCCCTCCACGCACGGCGTGCTGCGGCTGCGGCTGGTGCTGGACGGCGAGCGCGTGCAGCATGCGGAACCGGTGATCGGCTATATGCACCGGGGCGCGGAGAAGCTGTTCGAGGCGCGTGACTACCGGCAGATCGTCATGCTGGCCAACCGCCACGACTGGCTGTCCGCCTTCTCGAACGAACTGGGCGTGGTCCTCGCCGTCGAGCGGATGCTCGGCATGGAGGTCCCCCCGCGCGCGGTGTGGACCCGCACGCTCCTCGCCGAGCTGAACCGGGTCCTCAACCACCTGATGTTCCTCGGCTCCTATCCGCTGGAACTCGGCGGCATCACCCCGGTCTTCTACGCGTTCCGCGAGCGCGAGGTGCTCCAGAACGTCATGGAGGAGGTCTCCGGCGGGCGCATGCACTACATGTTCAACCGAGTCGGCGGCCTCAAGGAGGACCTCCCGGCCGGCTGGACGGCACGCGCGCGTGCGGCCGTCGCCGCGGTGCGCTCGCGCATGGACGTCTACGACGACCTCGTCCTCGGCAACGAGATCTTCCGGGGCCGCACGCGCGGGGTGGGCACGCTCACGCCCCGCGCCGTCCACGCGTACGGCGTGAGCGGGCCGATCGCGCGCGCCGCGGGCGTCGACTTCGACCTGCGCCGCGACGAGCCCTACCTGGCCTACGGGGAGCTGGCGGACACCCTGAAGGTGGTCACTCGCGGCGAGGGGGACTGTCTCGCCCGGTTCGAGTGCCTGCTGGGCCAGACCCACAACGCGCTCGACCTCGCGGACGCCTGTCTGGACCGGATCGCCGAGCTGCCGCCCGGCCCGATCAACCAGCGGCTGCCGAAGGTCCTCAAGGCGCCCGAGGGGCACACGTACGCGTGGACCGAGAACCCGCTCGGCATCAACGGCTACTACCTCGTCAGCAAGGGCGAGAAGACCCCGTACCGGCTGAAGCTGCGGTCCGCCTCGTACAACAACATCCAGGTGCTGACCGAACTGCTGCCGGGCACGCTCGTCGCGGACATGGTGGCGATCCTGGGGTCGATGTTCTTCGTGGTCGGGGACATCGACAAGTAGCCCGCGCGGACGGTCAGGCCGGTTCCCGCGGCAGCGGGTTCGCGATGCCGACCGGCCGGAGGAGCCAGGCGAAGTCGCCCAGGCCGCCCGGCGCGGTGAGTTCGGCGGCCTCCCCGGCACCCGCGAGGGCGCGGACGTAGGCCGCCGGGTCCGTACCGGCGAGCGCGAGCGGGGGGCGCGCGCCGGTGACGCCGAGGGCGCGCAGGGCGGCGCGTTGGGTGAGCAGCGGCGCGGGACCGGATGCGTGCGCCCCAGCCCCAGCCCCAGCCCCAGCCCCCGCCACCGCGCACGCGTCCAGCGCCACATGGGCCGTGATGTCGCACGAGCCGTCCGGTACGGGTGCCGTCTCGCGCCCCTCGCGGAAACCGGTGAGCGTGCCGAAGGGCGGCCGGGCGTCGGCGGTGTGGCCGTAGTCCACCGCCACCGCGAGCCCGCGCGCGACACAGGAGACGGCGGCCGCCCACGCGAGGTCCCGGGGCAGGCCGATCTCCGCGCGGAGGCCCTCCTCGGCCGGCAGCGGCCACCAGCGCGCGAGCCACTCGGCCTCCGCCCCGGAGAGGGGTTCCCCGAGCCGTTCGGTGCCGTCGTCCCGGACGAGCACCAGGCGCGGGACGCCCGCCGGGTCGACCTCGGCGACCTCCACGGGCACGTTGTCGAGCCACTCGTTGGCGAAGAGCAGCCCGGTGACCTGCGGCGGGGGCTCGCTCAGCCAGGTGATCCGGGGAGCGAGGCCCTCGGGGCGGCCGGCGATCTCGACGGCGTACGCGCGCGTGCGGGCCGCCACGTCGGCGGGCAGCGCGGCGAGCACCCCGGTGACCAGCTCGCCCCGCCCGGCGGCCATGTCCACGAAGTCGAGCGTCCCGGGGCGGCCCAGCGCCTCGTCGACCCGGCACAGCAGCCGGGCCACGGCCGCGGCGAACAGGGGCGACGCGTGCACGGACGTACGGAAGTGCCCGGCGGGCCCCTCAGGCCGCCGATAGAAGCCACCGGCACCGCTGCCACCGGCACTGCTGTGAGCGGCACCGCCGCCGTCGCCGTCCGTCCCGTACAGCGCGGCCCGCATCGCCGCACGCCAGCCGCGCCACCCGTCGGAACCGGTCCCGTCTCGCACCACCCGGACAGACTAGGCGTACAGGTGATCACGGCCTCCACCTTGCGGAGTACACGCGTCGGGGACGGATCGGCCCTCCGGTTGACCCCCGCACACATCCCGCTTCCCTACGCTGGGTCACGTGCAGCGCCTCTATGACTTCCTCCGCAGACACCCGACCGGGGTCGACGGCTTCTGGGCCCTCGTCCTCTTCGGGATCACCGCGGCCGCCGGAACCGCCGGTCAGGATCGGGGCGGCACCGACTCCACGGCGCTGCTGGTGCCGGTCGTGTTCCTGCTGTGCCTGGTCATCGCGCTGCGGCGGCGGATGCCCGAGGCGATGCTCGTGCTCGCCGCCGCGCTCGGGCTCGCCCAGCTCGTGCTGAACGTGGGGGTCACGGCCGCCGACTTCGCGCTGCTGGTGATCGTCTACACGGTCGCGGCGAACGGCGCCCGCTGGGCGTCCCGGCTCGCGCTGGTGATGGCCCTGTGCGCGGCCACCCTGGCGCAGTTGCGCTGGCCGCACGAGAACGCGAGCGTGCCGGGCCAGGTCGCGGTCATCGTCTTCCAGACGGTGCCGTTCGCCCTCGCCTGGGTGCTGGGCGACTCGATGCGCACCCGGCGTGCGTACTTCGCCCAGTTGGAGGAGCGCGCGGCCCGGCTGGAGAAGGAGCGGGAGGCGCAGGCGAAGGTCGCGGTGGCCGCCGAGCGCGCCCGGATCGCGCGCGAGCTGCACGACGTCGTCGCGCACAACGTGTCGGTGATGGTGGTGCAGGCCGACGGCGCGGCGTACGTCCTGGACGCCGCCCCCGACCAGGCGAAGAAGGCCCTGGAGACGATCTCCTCGACCGGCCGCCAGGCCCTCGCCGAGATGCGCCGCCTGCTGGGCGTGCTGCGCACCGGCGAGCATCAGGAGGGCGGCGAGTACGTGCCGCAGCCGGACGTCGAGCAGATAGAGGACCTCGTCCAGCAGTGCCGGGGCTCGGGGCTGCCCGTGGACTTCAAGATCGAGGGCACCCCGCGGCCGCTGCCCAGCGGCGTCGAGCTGACCGCGTACCGCATCGTCCAGGAGGCCCTGACGAACACGCGCAAGCACGGCGGGCCGAACGCGGGTGCGAGCGTGCGTCTGGTCTACTTCGACGACGGCCTCGGCCTGCTCGTCGAGGACGACGGCAAGGGCGCCCCGCACGAGCTGTACGAGGAGGGCGGCGTCGACGGCCAGGGTCACGGCCTGATCGGCATGCGCGAACGCGTCGGCATGGTCGGCGGCACCCTGGACGCGGGACCGCGGCCGGGCGGAGGATTCCGCATCAGCGTCCTGCTCCCGCTCAAACCGGCGCATTGACGCGAACGCGCGCCCCTCACTGACACCTGTCACGCCCCCCAGGCACCGGCCCCACGGCCCGCACACAGAACCGACCCACGGAAGAGGACCCGATGACGATCCGCGTGATGCTCGTCGACGACCAGGTGCTGCTGCGCACCGGGTTCCGGATGGTGCTCGCCGCCCAGCCGGACATGGAGGTCGTGGCCGAGGCGGGCGACGGCGTCGAGGCCCTTCAGGTGGTGCGCTCCACGGCGGTCGACGTCGTCCTGATGGACGTCCGCATGCCCAAGCTGGACGGCGTGGAGGCGACCCGGCGGATCTGCGCGGAGCCCGAGCCGCCGAAGGTGCTGATCCTGACCACCTTCGACCTCGACGAGTACGCGTTCTCCGGGCTGAAGGCGGGCGCCTCCGGCTTCATGCTCAAGGACGTGCCGCCCGGTGAGCTGCTCGCCGCGATCCGCTCCGTGCACAGCGGGGACGCCGTCGTCGCCCCCTCCACCACGCGGCGTCTCCTCGACCGGTTCGCGCCGATGCTGCCGTCCACCGGCCAGGAACCCCGGCACAAGGAGCTGGAGCGGCTCACCGAGCGCGAGCGCGAGGTCATGATCCTGGTCGCCCAGGGGCTCTCCAACGGGGAGATCGCGGCCCGGCTCGTGCTGTCCGAGGCGACCGTCAAGACGCACGTGGGCCGCATCCTGACCAAACTGGGGCTGCGCGACCGCGTGCAGGTGGTCGTCCTCGCCTACGAGACGGGGCTGGTCCGCGCGGGCGGCGGCCACGGCTGACCCGGGGGCACCGGCGGACTACCTGAGCACGCCTTCCAGGAAGTCGCTGCCCAGGCGGGCCACCACCGCCACGTCGAGCTGGTGCAGCACGTACCGCCCGCGTCTGCGCGTGGTGACCAGACCGGCCTTCTTCAGCACCGCGAGGTGCCGGGATATCTCGGGGGCCGTCATGCCCTGCGCCTGGGCCAGCTCGCTGGTCGTGTACGTGCTGCGCGCCAGGAAGCGGCAGATCCGCATGCGCACCGGGTGGGACAGGGCCGTCAGCCGCAGCGTGAGCTGCTCGACCGACGGCGGTACGGCGGGGTCGGGGGAGCCCACCGGGTAGTGCAGCACGGGCTGCCAGCCGGGGCGGTGCAGCACGCTGAGGTGCGGCCAGCCGAAGCTGGTCGGCACGAGCAGCAGCCCGCCGTCCCGCAGCGACGTGCGGCCCTCCAGCAGCTTGTCCACGACGATCCGCCCGGCGGGTTCGTCCAGCGTCACCACCGGGGACACCGCGGCCAGCGCCTCCGCCAGCCCCTTGTGCCGCAGCAGCTCGGTCTTGTGCCGGGCGTCCGCCGCGAGCTGGTGGGTGAGCCGGGCCCATGCCTCCCCGAAGAACGCCTCGTCGCAGTCCTCCAGGAAGCGTCGCACCCACGCGCGGACGCCAGGGGGGTCGTCGAACAGCCGCTGGGTGAAGCGCACCTGCTGCGGGCCGCGGTAGGCGGCCGCCTCCAGGGCGCGCGGCCGCAGCGAGCTGTCGGCGAGGAGATCGGGCGTACGGGTGTCGTAGTCGAGCGAGCAGGTGATGAACTCCAGGGCCGCGTCCACGAACTGCTCGTCCGTCAGCTTGTCCAGGAGGTCCAGCTCCTCCGCGAGCGTGGCCCCGGGGAGCACGGCACTGCCCGGCAGGCCCGCGTACGGCAGGAAGATGTCCGAGAACGTCGTCCGCCACAGGAAGTCCGCCTCGCACATCCGGTCGGCGAGATGCGGGTCGAGGCGGGCGGTCACGCCCGTGGCCCAGCCCTGGAGGCGCGGGTGGTGGCCGGGCTCGGACAGGGCGTGCAGCGCCATGCCCAGCTCGGCCAGCGGAGAGGGCACGACGGCCACCCTCTCCGGCCGCAGCCCCGCGATGTCGATGCTGACGCTCATGTCCTCATGGTGCACCCACCCACCGACAACGCCGCTACCGGCGGCCTGCCACCGTCTCCGCGCGTACGACGAAGCCGGCGACGGCCGCCCGTACGTCGTCCGCCGACCACTCCAGGCCGTCGGAGCGGACCGTGACCTCGGTGAACGACAGACCGGGCCCGCCTGCCCGCCAGGAGCCGGTGAACGGCATCACCCCGGTCTCCTCGGCCTGGAGCACCGCCGCCTCGGCCGCCAAGTCGGCCTCGTACGGCAGCCAGACCTGGAACTCGTGGGTGTGCGGCACCTCGGGGTGCACGCGCGCCCACGCCACGCCCGACGCGGCCAGCCCCTCGCGCAGCGCGGCGGCCACCACGCGCGCGTGCCGCACGTAGGAGGGCAGCCGGGGCAGCGCCCGCTCCAGGCCGATCAGCGCGGACAGGGCGGTGGGGAACTGCTGGAAGACCGCGCCGCCGTACCGGTGCCGCCAGGTCTTCGCCTCCTCGACCAGGCCGCTCGGGCCGGCGAGCGCGGCACCGCCGAAGCCGTCGAGGGACTTGTAGAACGACACGTAGACGCTGTCCGCGAGGGCGGCGATCTCGTCCAGCGGGCGGCCGAGGTGGACCGTGGACTCCCACAGGCGCGCCCCGTCGAAGTGCACGACCGCGTCACGCTCGCGTGCCGCCTCGACCACCTCGGTCAGCTCCTCCCAGGTGGGCAGCACGAAACCCGCGTCCCTGAGCGGCAGCTCCAGCATGAGCGTGCCGAACGGCTCCTCGAAGGAGCGCACCTCGTCGGCCGTCGGCTGCCGGGGCTCGCCGGTCAGCCGGACCGTGCGCAGACCGCTCACCACGGACAGGGCGTTGCGCTCGTGCACCTCGGGGTGGGCCAGCGCGTGCAGCGCCACCGCCGGGTTGCCGGTACGGCCCGCCCAGCAGCGCAGGGCGACCTGCTGGGCCATCGTGCCCGTCGGGAAGAACGCGGCGGCCTCCGTCCCCAGCAGCGCGGCGACCCGCTCCTCCAGGGCCGTCACGATCCCGTCGCCGTAGAGGTCCGTGGGCTCGTCCAGGTCGTGGACCTCGGGCGCGGCCTCCTGGAGCAGGGCGAGGCGCTCGGCCAGGGTGCCCAGGGCGGCGCCGCGCGACAGGACGCGCCCGGCCGTCCGCAGGGCCGCCCTGCGCCGCACCCGCAGCCGCTGCTGCGGCGACTCCTGCTCCTGCCCCTGACCGCTGTCCTGCCCGCCGTCCCCGCCGCTGTTCCGGTCGCCGTCCAGGTCGCTCTGGTTCGCCGTATGCGTCATGCGCGGATCATGCCGTGCGCCGGTGCGGGCGGGCACACGCATTTCCCCCGCCCGCCCCGCCCCCGCCCGCCCCGCACGGTGGTGGCGCTGCGTTGCGAGATTACCCACAGCCTGTGGACAGCCGGGTCCCCGTGGAACCGATCGCGTTAACATGACGAGAAATCGTCCGGTACCCGGAGCGGACTGGAACGGAAGGCCGCCGTCGCGTGAGTACAGTCCAACAGCCAGACCCCAGGGACCGCCCCGCGCGGCTCACCGTCGGCGTCGTCGGCGCCGGCCGCGTGGGACCCGCGCTGGCCGCCTCCCTCCAGCTCGCCGGGCACCGCCCGGTGGCCGTCTCCGGCGTCTCCGACGCCTCCCGGCGGCGGGCCGCGCTGCTGCTGCCCGACGTGCCGCTCGTCCGGCCCGCCGAGGTCCTGGAGCGCTCCGACCTGGTGCTGCTGACCGTCCCCGACGACGTCCTGCCCGGCCTTGTCGAGGGCCTCGCCGAGACCGGCGCCGTCCGCCCCGGCCAGCTCCTCGTGCACACCTCCGGGCGCTACGGCACGCGCGTCCTGGACCCGGCCCTGCGCGCGGGCGCGCTGCCGCTGGCCCTGCACCCGGCGATGACGTTCACCGGCACGCCCGTGGACGTGCAGCGGCTCGCCGGATGCTCCTTCGGCGTCACCGCCCCCGAGGAACTGCGGCTGGCCGCCGAGGCGCTCGTCATCGAGATGGGCGGCGAGCCGGAGTGGATTGCCGAGGAGAGCCGCCCGCTCTACCACGCGGCCCTCGCCCTCGGCGCGAACCACCTGGTCACCCTCGTCGCCCAGTCCATGGAGCTGCTCAGGGCGGCCGGCGTGGAGGCCCCCGACCGGATGCTGGGCCCGCTGCTCGGCGCCGCCCTGGACAACGCGCTGCGCTCCGGCGACGCCGCCCTCACCGGCCCCGTCGCGCGCGGCGACGCGGGCACGGTCGCCGCGCACGTCTCCGAGCTGCGCCGGCACGCCCCGCAGGCCGTCGACGGCTATCTCGCGATGGCCCGCGCCACCGCCGACCGCGCGCTCGCCCACGGACTGCTCAAGCCCGAACTCGCCGAGGACCTCCTCGGGGTGCTCTCCGGCGAGACACCCGGCACACCCGGCACGCACGGCACCGAAGGAGATGCCGGATGACCACCACCCTGCTGCGCACCGCCGCGGAGCTGCACGCACGCACGCGTGCGGGCCGCCGGGCCGTCGTGATGACGATGGGCGCGCTGCACGAGGGCCACGCCACGCTCGTGCGCACCGCCCGCGAGATCGCCGGCCCCGACGGCGAGGTCGTCGTCACGGTGTTCGTGAACCCCCTCCAGTTCGGCGCCGGCGAGGACCTCGACCGTTACCCGCGCACCCTGGACGCCGACCTCAAGATCGCCGAGGAGGCGGGCGCGGACGCCGTGTTCGCCCCGTCCGTCGAGGAGGTCTACCCGGGCGGTGAGCCCCAGGTCCGGGTCAGCGCCGGCCCGATGGGGGAGCGGCTGGAGGGCGCCACGCGCCCCGGGCACTTCGACGGCATGCTCACCGTCGTCGCCAAACTGCTCCACCTCACCCGGCCCGACGTGGCGTTCTTCGGGCAGAAGGACGCCCAGCAGCTCGCCCTGATCCGCCGCATGGTCCGCGACCTGAACTTCGGCGTCGAGATCGTCGCCGTGCCCACCGTGCGCGAGGCCGACGGCCTGGCCCTGTCCAGCCGTAACCGCTACCTCTCCGCGCGGGAGCGGCGCACCGCGCTCGCGCTGTCGGCCGCCCTGTTCGCGGGCCGCGACCGGCACGCCGCGCAGGAGGCGCTGCGGGCCCGCGCGCGGGAGGTGCCCGCCACCCAGGCGCGCGCCGAGGCGCTCAGCGCCATAGGCGAGTCGCGCGCGGCCGCCGACGCGCACGCCGTCGCCAAGGCCGCCCCCGGCAACCCGGCGGCCGTCCGCGCCGCCGCCCGCCAGGTCCTCGACGAGGCCGTCCGGCTGGACCCGCCGCTGGTGCTGGACTATCTCGCGCTCGTCGACCCGTCCGACTTCACCGAGATCGCGGACGACTTCATCGGCGAGGCGGTCCTCGCCGTCGCCGCCCGGGTCGGGACGACCCGGCTGATCGACAACCTCCCGCTCACCTTCGGAACCCTCGGAGCCGCCTCGTGACCAGCACAGGCATACGACTGCACGCGCCCGCGCCCGGGTGGAGCATCGCCGCGGACGTCGTGGTCGTCGGCTCCGGCGTCGCCGGTCTGACCGCGGCCCTGCGCTGCGAGGCCGCCGGGCTGCGCACGGTCGTGGTCACCAAGGCCCGCCTCGACGACGGCTCCACCCGCTGGGCGCAGGGCGGTATCGCCGCGGCCCTGGGCGAGGGCGACACCCCCGAACAGCACCTCGACGACACCCTGGTCGCCGGCGCCGGCCTGTGCGACGAGGAGGCGGTCCGGATCCTCGTCACCGAGGGCCCCGACGCCGTACGGCGGCTCATCGAGACCGGCGCCCACTTCGACGAGTCCGAGGAAGGCGGCCTGGAACTCACCCGGGAGGGCGGCCACCACCGGCGCCGTATCGCGCACGCGGGCGGTGACGCGACCGGCGCGGAGATCTCCCGCGCCCTGGTCGAGGCCGTACGCGCGCGTGGCGTGCGCACCGTCGAGAACGCGCTCGTCCTGGACCTGCTGACCGACGCGTCCGGCCGCACCGCGGGCGTCACCCTGCACGTCATGGGCGAGGGCCAGCACGACGGCGTGGGCGCCGTGCACGCCCCGGCGGTGATCCTCGCGACCGGCGGCATGGGCCAGGTGTTCTCCGCGACCACCAACCCCTCGGTGTCCACCGGCGACGGCGTGGCGCTCGCGCTGCGGGCCGGCGCCGAGGTCTCCGACCTGGAGTTCGTGCAGTTCCACCCGACCGTGCTGTTCCTGGGCGCGGACGCCGAGGGCCAGCAGCCGCTGGTGTCCGAGGCGGTGCGCGGCGAGGGCGCCCATCTGGTCGACGCCGACGGCGTGCGCTTCATGGTCGGCCAGCACGAACTGGCCGAGCTGGCGCCCCGGGACATCGTCGCCAAGGGCATCATGCGCCGGATGCAGGAGCAGGGCGCCGAGCACATGTACCTCGACGCCCGGCACTTCGGCGCGGCGATGTGGGAGCACCGCTTCCCGACGATCCTCGCCGCCTGCCGCGCGCACGGCATCGACCCGGTCCACGAGCCCATCCCGATCGCCCCGGCCGCCCACTACGCGTCCGGCGGCGTCCGCACCGACTCCCGGGGCCGTACGACCGTCCCCGGCCTGTACGCGTGCGGCGAGGTCGCCTGCACCGGGGTGCACGGCGCGAACCGGCTGGCGTCGAACTCGCTCCTGGAGGGCCTGGTCTACGCCGAGCGGATCGTCACCGACATCGCCGCGGAGTTCGCCCCCGGCGCCGCCGGCCGCTCCGGCGACGGCCCGCACGCGCGGGTGCCCGCGCCGGTCGAGCACCCCGAGCGGCCCGCGCACCCGCTGCTCGCCCCCGAGGCCCGGTTCGCGATCCAGCGGACCATGACCGACGGCGCGGGCGTCCTGCGCTCCGCCGCGTCCCTGGAGCGGGCCGCAGCCCAGCTCCAGCGGCTGCACTCCGAGGCCCGCGACGCCCTCGACGAGAACGGCAAGACGGCCGAGCCCGGCGTCGACACCTGGGAGGCCACCAACCTCCTGTGCGTGGCCCGCGTCCTGGTCGCCGCCGCCGCGCTGCGCGAGGAGACCCGCGGCTGCCACTGGCGCGAGGACCACGCCGACCGCGACGACGCCGACTGGCGCCGCCACATCGTCGTACGGCTGAATCCGGACCGCACACTCGCCGTACGCACCACCGATACCGCAGACTTCCCCCCGACCCGGCAGCACCAGCAGGAGCAGTGACAGACGTGAGCACCCCCGACCTTCCCCTCGCCCCGAACGGCGGCTGCGGCGACGGCTGTGCCTGTGGCGCCGACGGCGACCCCGGCGGCGAGGACTACCTGGAGTGCGGGCTCGACCCCGCGCTCGCCCAGCTCCTGGCCGACGCCGGACTCGACCCCGTCGAGGTCGAGGACATCGCCAACGTCGCGATCCAGGAGGACCTGGACCACGGCGTGGACGTGACCACCGTCGCGACCATCCCCGAGGAGGCGGTGGCCACCGCCGACTTCACCGCGCGCGAGGCCGGCGTCGTCGCGGGCCTGCGGGTCGCCGAGGCGGTCGTCTCGGTCGTCTGCACGGACGAGTTCGAGGTCGAGCGGCACGTCGAGGACGGCGACCGCGTCGAGGCCGGGCAGAAGCTGCTGTCGGTCACCACGCGCACGCGTGACCTGCTGACCGCCGAGCGCAGCGCGCTCAACCTGATGTGCCGCCTCTCCGGCATCGCGACCGCCACCCGCGCGTGGGCGGACGTCCTGGAGGGCACCACGGCACGCGTGCGGGACACCCGCAAGACCACACCGGGCCTGCGCTCCCTGGAGAAGTTCGCGGTCCGCTGCGGCGGCGGCGTCAACCACCGCATGTCGCTCTCCGACGCGGCGCTCGTCAAGGACAACCACGTGGTCGCCGCGGGCGGTGTCGCCCAGGCGTTCAAGGCCGTCCGGGAGACCTTCCCGGACGTGCCGATCGAGGTCGAGGTCGACACCCTGCACCAGCTCCGCGAGGTCGTGGACGCGGGCGCCGACCTGATCCTGCTGGACAACTTCACGCCCGCGGAGTGCGCCGAGGCCGTCGGCATCGTCGGCGGGCGCGCCCTGCTGGAGGCGTCCGGCCGGCTCACGCTGGACACCGCGCGCGCGTACGCCGACACGGGCGTCGACTTTCTGGCCGTCGGGGCCCTCACCCACTCCTCGCCGATCCTGGACATCGGCCTGGATCTGCGCGCGGCCGAGTAGAGAGCGGGAACCGGCCATGCTGCTGACGATCGACGTGGGCAACACGCACACCGTGCTGGGACTGTTCGACGGCGAGGAGATCGTCGAGCACTGGCGGATCTCGACCGACTCCCGCCGTACGGCCGACGAACTGGCGGTCCTCCTCCAGGGCCTGATGGGCATGCACCCGCTCCTCGGGGTCGAGCTGGGCGACGGCATCGACGGCATCGCGATCTGCGCCACGGTCCCCTCCGTGCTGCACGAACTGCGCGAGGTGACCCGCCGCTACTACGGCGACGTACCGGCCGTCCTCGTCGAGCCCGGTGTGAAGACGGGCGTGCCGATCCTCTTCGACAACCCCAAGGAGGTCGGCGCCGACCGCATCATCAACGCGGTCGCGGCGAACGAGCTGTACGGCGGACCGGCGGTCGTCGTCGACTTCGGCACGGCCACCACCTTCGACGCGATCAGCGCGCGCGGGGAGTACGTCGGCGGGGTCATCGCCCCCGGCATCGAGATCTCCGTCGAGGCGCTCGGCGTCAAGGCGGCCCAGCTCCGCAAGATCGAGGTGGCCCGGCCCCGCAGCGTGATCGGCAAGAACACGGTCGAGGCCATGCAGTCCGGCATCGTCTACGGCTTCGCCGGCCAGGTCGACGGTGTCGTCAGCCGGATGGCACGCGAGCTGGCCACCGACCCGGACGACGTCACGGTCATCGCCACCGGCGGCCTCGCCCCCATGGTGCTCGGCGAGTCCTCGGTGATCGACGAGCACGAGCCCTGGCTGACCCTGATCGGCCTGCGGCTGGTGTACGAGCGGAACGTCTCGCGGATGTGACCCGCGCGCGAAGGGGTCCCCGGGCCGACACGGTCCGGGGACCCCTTCGCGTGCGTGCACGCGTCCACCAGGGCGGATTCGGGCGCGTCGCTTCCAGCCTTTATGTCAAGTTTGTCTGATTAGCGCGTATCGTCGCGGCATGCCCACGCCCTACGGATCCCGCGGCGGCATGGCGTTCGGGACGGAGGAGCTGCGAGTGCTCCGCCGCGCCCTCGCCCTCGCCCTCCACCCCGGCCCCGTCTCCGCCGAGGACGTCCAGGACTGTCATCGCCTCGCCGACTCGCTCGACGAGGCGATGCGCGAGGCCGCCCGGCTGCGGGCCTTCCTGGTGGCCGACCTCGCCCGGTACCGCGCCGCCCTCCCCGGCACCGCCGCCGGCTACCTCACGCTCCTGGAGGAGGTCCTGGCCACGGGCCAGCGGCCGGGACCTGACGATCTGGCCGCCCTGCGCGCCCTGCGCGGCAACCCGACGGCCGCCGCCCTGCTGGACCGCTGCCAGGCCCTCGCCGAACACGACGTACGGGCCCGCCTCGCCCGCCGTACGCCCCGCCCGGCCACGTCCGCCGCCCCCCTGGTCCCCGCGTCCCGTACGCGCCTCCTGGCGCTCCCGGGGGGGCGCTCCGGCAACCACGACGACCGTGCCTTCGGGCCGGTGGGGGCGCAGGGCGAGCAGGACGAACCGGGCGAGCGGGGCGGACAGCCGCGCGGCAAGCCCGGCGAACGGCCGGCCGCGCCCGCACCGGGACCCGCCCCCGCCAAGCCCGACACCCCCCAGCCGGCGCGCCGCCCCGTCCCCACCCCGGGCGAGGTCTTCCCGCGCCGCAAGCCCGCCACGCCGCCCGCGGACCCGGAGCAGCGGCGGCTGGTGGCCGGCTGAGGCCGAGGCCGGTACCGGCCGAGATCGTCACCGGGGCGGGGCCGACACCCCGACCCCGCCCCGGTGTCCCCTTCGTCCGTGGCTACCCTGGATCCATGGACTACGTCTCCGCGCTGCTGCCCCCGGCCGTCATGGCCGTGTTCTTCATCGGACTGATCCGGGTGATCGTGAAGACCCAGGGCGGTGCCAACAAGTCCAAGGAGGACGCCGCCGTCGACGCGGCCCTCGCGCGCGCGGAGAGCGCCCGCCAGGCGTCCGCCGCCCCCGACGCCTGACCCGGCCGCACGCCGCGTACCCACGACACGAGGGCGCACGACTCCTTCCCGGAGCCGTGCGCCCTTTTTGTTCGCGTTTGCCGATGAAAGTGCACGTCCGGCACGCGATTGGCGAGATCTCCCATTATTGTTCTGAGGGTGCCTCGCCCATTGGGAGAACTCGAAGACGCGGTCATGACGCGGGTGTGGAAGTGGAACCGCCCGGTGACCGTTCGGGAAGTCCTGGAAGACCTTCAGCAGGAACGCTCCATCGCCTACACCACGGTGATGACCGTTCTGGACAATCTCCATCAGAAGGGCTGGGTGCGCCGTGAGGCGGAAGGCCGGGCCTATCGATATGAGGCGGTCTCCACCCGCCCCGCCTACGCCGCCGCCCTCATGAACGACGCCTGGGCGCAGAGCGACAACCCCGCCGCCGCACTCGTCGCCTTCTTCGGGATGATGAGTGACGAACAGCGACAGGCGCTGAGCGACGCCGTACGCATCGTCCAAGGTCCGGAAACATCCGAACCTGCAACGGCGAGTCCACGGGAGAACCCCGGCTCGGCAACGGAGGACGACGGGCGATAGCGTCCGGACATGTCCGCAGAGAGCCCCTCCGCCGAGAACGCCGAAGTCACCGGTAAAGCCATCACCGTCCGCCGGGCCCGGACCAGCGATGTCCCGGCCGTACGCCGACTCCTTGACGCGTACGTCCGCGGCCGCATCCTGCTCGACAAAGCGACCGTCACGCTTTACGAGGACATCCAGGAGTTCTGGGTCGCCGAACGGGACGACAACGCCGAGGTGGTCGGCTGCGGAGCCCTGCACGTGATGTGGGAAGACCTCGCCGAAGTGCGCACTCTCGCCGTGAAGCCCGGTCTGAAGGGCGCGGGCGTCGGACATCAGTTGTTGGAGAAGTTGCTGCACACCGCCCGCTGGCTCGGCGTTCGCCGGGTTTTCTGCCTCACCTTCGAAGTGGACTTCTTCGGCAAGCACGGCTTCGTGGAGATCGGTGAGACACCCGTCGACACAGACGTCTACGCGGAGCTGCTGCGTTCCTATGACGAGGGCGTAGCGGAGTTCCTCGGACTCGAACGAGTGAAACCGAACACCTTGGGCAACAGCCGGATGCTTCTGCATCTGTGATCGTCGGGCCCATTCCGGCCGACCCCCCTTGCCCGGGTTCCCTATGTCCGAAACGCGCACGTTTCCGGGCGGAGGGCGGGCTGCCGGGCTCCGCCAGGGGTTTGTGTTTTCTCAGCAAAAGCGGTTTGCTTTCCGACGTAACGCAGTACTGCATATAACAGGGTGCGGCTAAACGGCGGAAGCCGAGGACCCCCGGCCCTCACGTTATCGATGAAAGGAAATCCGGTGGCACAGAAGGTTCAGGTCCTTCTTGTCGACGACCTCGACGGCGGCGAGGCGGACGAGACCGTGACGTTCGCGCTGGACGGCAAGACGTACGAGATCGATCTCACCACTGCCAATGCCGACAAGCTGCGTGGTCTTCTCGAGCCCTACGTGAAGGGTGGCCGGCGTACCGGGGGCCGCGCTTCGGGTGGGCGTGGAAAGGCGCGTGCCGCTGCCGGTGGCAGCCAGGACACCGCTCAGATCCGCGCGTGGGCGAAGGAGAACGGTTTCGAGGTCAATGACCGTGGCCGTGTTCCCGCGACCATTCGCGAGGCTTACGAGAAGGCCAACGGCTGAGCGCACGCGCGCCGCAGTCGGACACGGTGGCACTCCGTCGCCAGCGTGTTCACCAGCCGTACGAGATCGGGGGCGCCCCCTGGGGCCCCCAGGGCCGACATCGTCGGCAGCGAGGACTCCACCTCGCACCCCGCGACGGGGGGCCGCACCCATTCGGCGGCCCCCTGCAATGGCCCGGCCCGTGGCGGCCGGCGGAAGGCCGGAGGCGGCGGGGCCTCCATGAACCCGCCCGCGCCGATCGCCGTGAGGTCCAGCGGCAGCGCGCCCCACTCCAGCCACTGAAGGATCCCCGGCAGCTCCTCCGCCGCGCCCGCAGCCACCAGGAGCCGCATGCGGACGCCGTCCGCCGTGTGTCCGTGCGGCGACGCCGGGCGCCCGTGCAGCGAGACAGGGAAGCCCGCCGGCGCGGTCGTGGCCGCTGCCGTGGCCGCCGTAGCCGCCGTCAGGCGTCGCAGGGCCGCGTGGCCCGCCGCCGCCGGTACGTCCAGGACGTCGAAGCGCTCGCCGGTCAAAAGTCGTACCGGGTGCCCGGGCACTGTCGCCCATCCCAGTTCGTTCTCGTACCAGCCGCGGACGTCGTCTCCGCCGCCCCCGCCCTCCTGGCTCGCCCGGCTTTCCCGGGTGAGCGGCCGTCGAGGGAGGGGCAGCAGGGGGTGCGTCGGAGGTGGGACCGGGCCAGCCATGCCAAGTGCAACCGACCGAAAGTCCTGAGAGTTACGCTGGGTGCCGTGTCGGCTGCGCAGGGTGCCGGAAAAGGGGGCGGGTGACGGTGCCGGGAGGCGCAAGGTTGTTCGCCCGTAGCGGAGGGAACCGGGGCGCAGGGCATGGAGTGTCAGTCCCGGCGGGTAAGACATGCCTAGTGGGAGGGGGCGACACGCAGAACAGGACGTCTCACGTTCGCCATCGGCGTACTGATGGTGTGGGTAACTGCCTGGCCTGCGGGAACATCGTCTCGCACCATCGGGTTGGAGCAGATGTCGGCGTTCGGGGTCAGGAGGCCATCGACGGTGTCGGCAGTTGGAATGAGCGGTCCCCGCTTGCGGGACTAAGCTGCGGAAGGACAGGGAGGGGAAGTTCCCCCCACTGCCTGACCGCTCTGAGGAGCGATTAACGATGTTCGAGAGGTTCACCGACCGCGCGCGGCGGGTTGTCGTCCTGGCTCAGGAAGAAGCCCGGATGCTCAACCACAACTACATCGGCACCGAGCACATCCTCCTGGGCCTGATCCATGAGGGTGAGGGTGTCGCCGCCAAGGCCCTTGAGAGCCTCGGGATTTCGCTCGAGGCGGTCCGCCAGCAGGTGGAGGAGATCATCGGCCAGGGCCAGCAGGCCCCGTCCGGGCACATCCCCTTCACCCCCCGGGCCAAGAAGGTCCTGGAGCTGTCGCTCCGCGAGGCCCTTCAGCTCGGCCACAATTACATCGGCACGGAGCACATCCTGCTCGGCCTGATCCGTGAGGGCGAGGGCGTCGCCGCCCAGGTCCTGGTCAAGCTGGGCGCAGATCTGAACCGGGTGCGGCAGCAGGTCATCCAGTTGCTCTCCGGTTACCAGGGCAAGGAGACCGCCACCGCCGGCGGGCCTGCCGAGGGCACGCCCTCGACGTCCCTGGTCCTCGACCAGTTCGGCCGGAACCTCACCCAGGCCGCTCGTGAGTCCAAGCTCGACCCGGTCATCGGGCGCGAGAAGGAGATCGAGCGGGTCATGCAGGTGCTGTCCCGCCGTACCAAGAACAACCCGGTGCTGATCGGTGAGCCCGGCGTCGGCAAGACCGCCGTCGTCGAGGGCCTCGCGCAGGCCATCGTCAAGGGCGAGGTGCCCGAGACCCTCAAGGACAAGCACCTCTACA
>NZ_JAANNX010000222.1:0-834 GCF_013363615.1 Streptomyces sp. CAI-85
CGTCCTTCACCAGGTCGGCGATCTTCTGCGCGAGGTTGTCGGGGTTGACCTGGTAGGGCAGCTCCGTGACCACCAGGCACTGGCGGTTCTGGATCTCCTCGACCTCGACGACCGCCCGCATGGTGATCGAGCCGCGGCCCGTGCGGTACGCCTCCTCGATGCCCTTGCGGCCCACCACCAGCGCGCCGGTCGGGAAGTCGGGGCCCTTGATCCGCTCGATGAGCGCGTCGAGCAGCTCCTCGTGGGACGCCTCGGGGTTCTCCAGGTACCACTGGGCGCCGGACGCGACCTCGCGCAGGTTGTGCGAGGGGATGTTGGTCGCCATACCGACCGCGATGCCCGCCGAACCGTTGATCAGCAGGTTCGGGAAGCGGGCCGGCAGGACGGTCGGCTCCTGGGAGCGGCCGTCGTAGTTGTCCGTGAAGTCGACGGTCTCCTCGTCGATGTCACGGACCATCTCCATCGACAGCGGCGCCATCTTGCACTCGGTGTACCGCATGGCGGCCGCCGGATCGTTGCCCGGGGAGCCGAAGTTGCCGTTGGAGTCGACCAGCGGCATACGCATCGACCAGGGCTGGGCGAGACGGACCAGCGCGTCGTAGATCGAACTGTCGCCGTGCGGGTGGTAGTTGCCCATGACGTCGCCGACGACGCGCGCGCACTTGTAGAAGCCGCGCTCGGGGCGGTAGCCGCCGTCGTACATCGCGTACAGCACGCGCCGGTGGACGGGCTTGAGGCCGTCCCGGACGTCGGGCAGCGCGCGGGAGACGATGACGGACATCGCGTAGTCGAGGTACGAGCGCTGCATCTCCGTCTCGAGCCCGACGGGCTCGA
>NZ_JAANNX010000223.1:0-830 GCF_013363615.1 Streptomyces sp. CAI-85
GGCGTGGAGTACAGATAGAACGACGCTCGCGTGGTCGCGGGAATTCCGTACCGCAGGCAGACGGGCCGCGCGCAGTGATGGCCGACGCGGACCGCGATGCCCTGCTCGTCGAGGACCTGGCCCACGTCGTGCGGGTGGATGTCGCCGAGCGTGAAGGAGATCGCCGCGCCGCGGTCCTCGGCCGTGGTCGGGCCGATGATCCGCAGGTCCGGGACCTCGCCGAGCTTCTTCACCGCGTACTCGGTGAGGGCGTGCTCATGGGCGAGGATCTTGTCCATGCCGATCGCGTCGAGATAGTCGATCGCCGCGCCGAGGCCGACCGCCTGGGCGATCGGAGGGGTGCCCGCCTCGAACTTGTGGGGGGCGGGCGCGTAGGTCGAGGAGTGCATCGACACCGTCTCGATCATCTCGCCGCCGCCGAGGAACGGGGGCAGGTCCTCCAGGAGTTCCTGGCGGCCCCACAGCACGCCGATGCCGGTCGGACCGCACATCTTGTGGCCGGTGAAGGCAACGAAGTCGGCCTGGAGGGCCTGCACGTCCAGCGGCATGTGCGGGGCGGCCTGCGAGGCGTCGATGCAGACCAGCGCGCCGACCTGCTGGGCACGGCGGACTATCGCCTCGACCGGGTTGACCGTGCCGAGGATGTTCGACACCAGCACGAAGGAGACGATCTTCGTCTTCTCGGTGATGATCTCGTCGATGTTGGAGAGGTCGAGCCGGCCGTCGTCGGTGAGGCCGAACCACTTCAGCTTCGCACCGGTGCGCTGCGACAGGAGCTGCCACGGCACGATGTTGGAGTGGTGCTCCATCTCCGTGATGACGATCTCGGT
>NZ_JAANNX010000224.1:0-824 GCF_013363615.1 Streptomyces sp. CAI-85
CTGCTGGAGAACCTGCTCCGCACGGAGGACGGCGCGAACATCACCGCCGACCACATCCGCGCCCTCGGCAACTGGGACTCGCAGGCCCAGCCCAGCCAGGAGATCCAGTTCACGCCGGCCCGTGTGATCATGCAGGACTTCACCGGCGTGCCCTGTGTCGTCGACCTGGCGACCATGCGTGAGGCCGTCAAGGAGCTGGGCGGCGACCCGGCGAAGATCAACCCGCTGGCCCCGGCCGAGCTGGTCATCGACCACTCCGTCATCGCCGACAAGTTCGGCACCAACGACGCCTTCGCGCAGAACGTCGAGCTGGAGTACGGCCGCAACAAGGAGCGCTACCAGTTCCTGCGCTGGGGCCAGACCGCGTTCGACGAGTTCAAGGTCGTCCCGCCGGGCACCGGCATCGTCCACCAGGTGAACATCGAGCACCTGGCGCGCACGGTCATGGTCCGCAACGGGCAGGCGTACCCCGACACCCTGGTCGGCACGGACTCGCACACCACCATGGTCAACGGCCTCGGCGTCCTCGGCTGGGGCGTCGGCGGCATCGAGGCCGAGGCCGCGATGCTCGGCCAGCCGGTCTCCATGCTGATCCCGCGCGTGGTCGGCTTCAAGCTCACCGGTGAGCTGACCCCCGGCACCACCGCCACCGACCTGGTGCTCACCATCACCGAGATGCTGCGCAAGCACGGCGTCGTCGGCAAGTTCGTCGAGTTCTACGGCGAGGGTGTGGCGGCCACGAGCCTCGCCAACCGCGCCACCATCGGCAACATGTCGCCGGAGTTCGGCTCCACCGCCGCGATCTTCCCGATCGACGACGAGAC
>NZ_JAANNX010000087.1:0-17614 GCF_013363615.1 Streptomyces sp. CAI-85
GAACAATCATTGTGGGAAACCCCGCACCGTCATGGTGCGGGGTTTTCTGCGTTTAGGGCTCTCTCCTTTTCGTTTTTGGAGAGAGCCCTTTTCTGTTTCTGGTGTCAGAGGCGGCCGGCTGCCTTCAGTGCGAGATACGCGTCCGCGAGTGCCGGCGCGAGTTCGTCGGGTGTCGCGTCCACGACGGTGACTCCGTGCCGGCGGAGTTGTTCGGCGGTGCGGTGGCGTTCGGCCTGGGCCTGGGCGGCAGCCGCGGCCTCGTACACCCCGTCGATCGTGCCGCGCGCCTCGGCCATCTCGGCGACGTGGGGATCGGCGACCGCGGCCAGCAGGACCGTGTGGCGCTGGGTGAGTTGCGGCAGGACGGGGAGGAGGCCCTCCTCGACCGGGGCCGCGTCGAGGGTGGTGAGCAGGACGATCAGCGCGCGGCGGGGTGCCGTACGCAGTGCTGTGGCGGTGAGGGTGCGGGTGTCGGTTTCGACGAGTTCGGGTTCGAGGGTGGCCATGGCGTTGACCAGGGAGGGAAGGATGTCGCGGGCGGTGCGGCCCTGGACGAGGGCGCGGACGCGGCGGTCGTAGGCGAGGAGGTCGACTCGGTCGCCGGCGCGGGAGGCCAGGGCGGCGAGGAGCAGGGCCGCGTCCATGGAGGCGTCGAGGCGGGGGGCGTCGCCGACGCGGCCCGCGGAGGTGCGGCCGGTGTCGAGGATCAGAAGGATGTGGCGGTCGCGTTCGGGGCGCCAGGTGCGGACGGCGACCGTGGAGTGGCGGGCGGTGGCACGCCAGTCGATGGAGCGGGTGTCGTCGCCGGGGACGTATTCGCGCAGGCTGTCGAATTCGGTGCCTTCGCCTCGGGTGACGAGGCTGGTGCGGCCGTCGAGTTCGCGCAGGCGGGCCAGTTTGGAGGGGAGGTGCTTGCGGCTGGTGAACGGGGGGAGGACGCGGACCGTCCAGGGGACCTTGTGGGTGCCTTGGCGGGAGAAGAGGCCGAGGGGGCCGTAGGAACGGATGGTGACGCGGTCGGCCTGGTGGTCGCCTCGGTGGGTGGGGCGTAGGCGGGTGGTGATGCGGCGGCGTTCGCCGGGCGGGACGGTCAGGCGGGCGCGGGATGCCTCGGTTTCCGTGCCGGGCCGCCAACTGCTGGGGGGCCAGGCGTCGCGGAGGTGGGCGCGCAGGGGGCGGCGGGAGGGGTTGGTGAGGGTGAGGGTGACGTCGGCTGTCTCGCCGAGGCGGGTCGAGGTGTCGCCGGAGCGGGTGAGGAGCAGGCGTCGTACGGGGGCGGCGAGGGCGAAGTCGCAGGCGCAGGCTGCGGCGAGCGGGGCGTTGACGGCGAGGATGCCGGCCCAGCTCGGTTCGAGGATGCCGACGGGGAGGGAGCCGAGGGCCGCGAGGAGGGCGGCGCGTCCGGTGAGTGCCATCAGCGGGGGACGGGGACGTGGGTGAGGATCGCGTTGATGACGGAGTCGGCCGTCACGCCCTCCATCTCGGCCTCCGGGCGGAGTTGGACGCGGTGGCGGAGGGTGGGGAGGGCGAGGGCTTTGACGTCGTCGGGGATGACGTAGTCGCGGCCGGTGAGCCAGGCCCAGGCGCGGGCGGTGGCGAGGAGGGCGGTGGCGCCGCGGGGGGAGACGCCCAGGGTGAGGGAGGGCGATTCGCGGGTGGCGCGGCAGATGTCGACGACGTAGGCGGTGATCTCGGGGGAGACGGTGGTCTTGGCGACGGCGGCGCGGGCGGCTTCGAGGTCGGCGGGGCCCGCCACGGGGCGTACGCCGGCGGCTTTGAGGTCGCGCGGGTCGAAGCCCTCGGCGTGGCGGGTGAGGACGTCGATCTCCTCCTGGCGGGAGGGGAGAGGGACCGTCAGTTTGAGGAGGAAGCGGTCGAGTTGGGCTTCGGGGAGGGGGTAGGTGCCCTCGTACTCGACGGGGTTCTGGGTCGCGGCGACCAGGAACGGGTCGGGGAGGGGGCGGGGGGTGCCGTCGACGGTGACCTGGCGTTCCTCCATCGCTTCGAGGAGGGAGGACTGGGTCTTGGGCGGGGTGCGGTTGATCTCGTCGGCGAGCAGCAGGTTGGTGAAGACCGGGCCGGGCTGGAAGGAGAACTCGGCGCTGCGGGTGTCGTAGACGAGGGAGCCGGTGACGTCGCTGGGCATGAGGTCGGGGGTGAACTGGACGCGCTTGGTGTCGAGTTCCAGTGCGGATGCGAGGGCGCGGACGAGCAACGTTTTGGCCACTCCGGGGACTCCTTCAAGGAGAACGTGTCCGCGGCAGAGCAGTGCGACGACGAGGCCGGTCACGGCGGGGTCCTGGCCGACCACGGCCTTGGAGATCTCGGCGCGCAGGGCTTCCAGGGAGGCTCGGGCGTGGCCCGGGTCCCCGGTGGTCCCGGCGTTGTCAGTGGTCGGGTCCATCATGGACGGCGTACCTCTCTTTCGAGGGCGTCGAGTTGGTCGGCGAGGGTGATGAGGGCCGTGTCGTCGTGGGGCGGCGGGCCGAAGAGGAGGGAGTGCAGGGGCTGTCCGTCGCCGTGGAGGTGGGCGGACAGGGCGGGGACGAGTGCTTCGGGTGTGTGTGCCTGGGTGACGGGGATGCCTACGAGAGGGGCGAGGCGGGTGCGGGTGGTGGAGCGGAGAGCGGCGGCCGCGCGGTCGCGTGCGGAGGCGTTGCGGTAGAGGCGGGCGCGGCCTTCGACGGTTTCGGAGGCGCGGATCGCCACGGGGAGTTTCTCGGGGACGAGGGGGCCGAGCCGGCGTGCCCTCCAGAGGGCGGCGAGGGCTGCGGCGACGAAGAGTTGCAGGGTGCCCCAGAGCCAGCCGGAGGGGAGCAGGTCGAAGAAGCTCTTGTCGTCGTCCTGGTCGGTGGTGGAGGTGTCGGAGAGTGAGGGGAGGTACCAGACGAGATGCGGGCGCGAGCCGAGGAGTTGGAGGGCGAGCGAGGCGTTGCCCTGCTGGTCGAGGCGGGTGTTGAAGAGGATGTCGGGTGCTCCGAGGACGACGGTGTCGCCGTTGCCGTCGCCGGAGGTGTCGGGGATGCGCAGCAGGGTGGCCAGGCGCCGGCTGGGGTAGCAGGTGTCGGCGTCGAGGTGGCGGGTGGTGTAGCGGGTGCCGCCGGTCTCGGCGGTGCTGGCGCGGCGGGCGTCGGGCAGCGCGCAGTCGGGGGAGAGGGCGGTGGAGCGGCTGGTGGCGGGGGCGGCGGTGACTCCGGGGGCGAGGGTGCCGACGGAGGGGCTGCCGGGGGCGACGAGGATCGTGCGGCCGCCGGAGCCGGTGGTCGCCGCGTGCAGGGTGCGCTGCTGGTGGGGCGTCAGGAGGTCGGGGACGGCGACGAGGAGGGTGGTGTCGGGTCCGGTGGCGGTGCGGGCCTCGGCGAGGGTGGTGACGACGCGGGTGGACACACCGCGGTCGGCGAGGAGTTCGGCGACGGCGCGGCTGCCGTAGGCGTCGGCGGAGCGGGGGTCGAGGGTGCCGTGCCGGGCGTCGGACTGGAGGGTGGCCAGGGCGACGGCGCCGGCGAGGAGGAGGGCGGCCGCGAGGGCGATGCCCCGCGCGCGGGTCCACACCTGGCGGGCGGTGGGCGAGGCGGACGTGGAGGCGGAGGTGGAGGGGTGCGCGGTTCCGGTGGTCATCGGGCGGCTCCCTGGCGGGCCGCGTCGGCCGTGCTGTCGGCGCTGCTGGTGGTGAGCTGGGGTTTGGTGAGGTCCAGGTCGTGGTCGAGGGCGGCGATGCGGTGGTACGCCTCCTCGGTGGCGGTGCGGCCGCCGTATGTGACGTCGTCGAAGTCGCGGGCGGCGCCGCGCAGTCGGTCGGTGTGGGCGGGCAGGGTGCGGCCGGCCTCGGCGGCGGCCTCGTCCGCGGTGCGGCCGGGGCGGACGTCGAGGAGGGCGCGTTCCTCCAGGGCGCGGACGATGGCGCGCATGCGTTCCTGGACGGCCTGGTTCCAGTGGCCCTGGGCGGCGTGCGCCTCGGCGGCCGCGCGGTGTTCGGCGGTGCTGCGGGGGCGGTCGTCGAACAGGGCGGCGGTGGAGACCGGCCGGCGGCGGGGGGTGCCCAGGCGCCACCACAGGACACCGGCGACGGCGAGCACGGCCAGCACGATGACGAACAGGCCGAGCGTGCTGCTGAGTCCGGTGGTCGACGCGGTGCCCAGGAGGTCGCCGAGCCAGTCCCAGGACTTGTCCAGGGCCCGTTCGAAGAGGTTGGGGTCGTTCTCGTGGTACAGGCGTTTGGCCAGTTCGCGGCGGGCCGCCTCCTGGGCGGGGTCGCGCGGGATCGTCAGGGGCGGGCCGTCGTCCGAGGCCGCCAGGGCGAGCGCCGGGCCGCCGTCGGCCCAGCGCGTGAGGACATGGACGGTCCCGCCGTTCGTGAGTGGTACCGCTGTGAGAACTCCCCCCGCCAGGCTCACCGCATCAGCTCCCGGGCCTGGTGCCGGGGACGGGGGAGCCGTAGCCCTGGACGCCCGCGGCGCGGGCCAGATCGAGGTCGAGGGCCTCGCGGCGGATGCGCTGGTCGATGTAGAGGAGCACGGTGACGCCCGCCGCGATGGGGAGCGTGATCATGGAGCCGACGACCGAGCCGACGCCGCTGACGATCAGGTAGGTCCAGCCGTACTCGCTGCCGGCGTCGACGAGCCCGCCGATGCCCTCGTCGCTCACCGCCGCGCCCAGGAGGGCGAAGGGGAGCACGATGATGGTGGAGATGATGTTCGCGATGACCAGGGCGAGGAACTGGATGCCGAACATCCGCCACCAGGAGCCGCGGACGAGCTTGGCGGACCGGGTCAGGGCCTTCTTGACGCCCTGCTTCTCCAGCATCAGGGCCGGGGCGGCGAGGGAGAAGCGGACCACCAGCCACACGACCAGCGCGAACGCGCCCAGGCTGCCGAGGCTGATGAGCGCGGCGCCGCCCTCGCCGCCGCCCGACGCGGTCACCAGGATGCCGGGCAGCAGGCAGACGGCGGCGACACCGCCCGTGATGAGCAGCAGAAGGGCGATCAGGCCGAGCAGCCGGGGGAGTTGGGGGCGGGCGTCGCGCCAGATCTCCTTGAGGGTGACCGGCTTGCCGAGGACCGCGCGGCTGGTGACGGCGGCGAGCAGGGCGGTCCCCGTGAGGATGCCGAGCATGGTGATCAGCAGGAGCAGGCCGGAGCTGCGCATGACGTCGCCCATGGCCTGGGTCTGCTCGTCGAGGCCGGCGCTCGGGTCGCTGAGGGCGGCGGTGTCCAGGGTGTCGTCGAGGACCAGGCCCTGGAGCAGGACGACGGCGGTCTCGAAGACGATCGCGATGGCCAGCGAGATGCCCAGGACCGTGCGCCAGTAGGTGCGCATGGTGGAGACGGCGCCGTCGAGCATCTCGCCCACGCCGAGCGGGCGGAGCGGGATCACGCCGGGCTTCACCGCGGGCGGCGGGCCGCCCCAGCCGGAACCCCAGCCAGGAGCGCCGTAGCCGCCGGGGCCACGATGGCCGCCGGGGTGGTCGTAGCCGCCCGGGCCCGCCGGGGGCGGCGGGGTGCCCCAGCCGGGGCCGGGCGGCGGGGGCGGAGGAGGCTGGGCCGGGTTCTGCGGGCCTGCGGGCGCGGACCACGGAGCGGGTGGCGGCTGCTCGTCGGACCACTTCGTGCCGGGGCTCTGTGGACGCGCACCCGGCTGGTCCGCGGGCTGCGAACCGCTCGGGCGGTCGGCGGGGTCGGACGCGCCGGGCTCCTGTCCGTCGGACGGGGCGGATCCGGGCGAGGCCCAGCCCGGAGTGTCTTTCATCGTCGCTCCTTCACGGTGCCCGTCCGCGGTCGCGGCGGCAGGTTGGCAGCCATCGTGCCATGGGGCGGTCATGGGACCACCGGGCGCGGTAGGGGCTGCGCACCTTCAATTGTCCGCCGGATCCGGGGCACACTGACCGCATGGCTGATCAGTACGCGCAATCCGGCGAGGACAAGCAGCCGGCCGAGATACCCGCGATCCGCTGGGAGGAGCCTCCCGAGGGTCCCGTACTGGTGCTCCTCGACCAGACGAGACTGCCGGCCGAGGAGGTCGAGCGGGTCTGCACGGACGCGTCCGCGCTGGTGGAGGCGATCCGCTCGCTCGCCGTGCGCGGGGCGCCGCTGCTCGGCATCGCCGGGGCGTACGGCGTCGCGCTCGCCGCCGCGCGCGGCTTCGACGTGGAGGAGGCGGCGAACACGCTGGCCGGCGCCCGGCCCACCGCGGTGAACCTGGCCGTCGGCGTACGGCGGGCCAGGGCCGCCTACCTCGCGGAACTGGCCGAGAGCGGCGACCCCGCCCGGGGAGCGCGGGCCGCGCTGGCCGCCGCACGCCGGTTGCACCGGGAGGACGCCGAGGCGAGCACCCGCATGGCCGCGCACGGGCTGGCCCTGCTCGACGAGCTGCTGCCCGGCGGCGGGCACCGCGTCCTGACCCACTGCAACACCGGCTCGCTGGTGTCGGGCGGGGAGGGGACCGCGTTCGCGGTGGCGCTCGCCGCGCACCGCGTGGGGCGGCTGCGGCGGCTGTGGGTCGACGAGACGCGTCCGCTGTTGCAGGGGGCGCGGCTGACGGCGTACGAGGCCGCCCGCAGCGGGATGGCGTACACGCTGCTCACCGACAACGCGGCCGGTTCACTGTTCGCGGCCGGGGAGGTCGACGCGGTGCTGATCGGCGCGGACCGGATCGCCGCCGACGGCTCCGTGGCCAACAAGGTCGGCAGCTATCCGCTCGCGGTGCTCGCCCGCTACCACCACGTGCCGTTCATCGTCGTCGCGCCCACGACCACCGTCGACGTGGACACGCCCAACGGGGCGGCGATCGAGGTCGAGCAGCGCCCCGCGTACGAGGTCACGGAGATGGCCGCTCCCCAGGTGCCCGTGACCGGGGCGGGCGGCGGGCTCGCGGTGGCGCCGCTGGGGACGCAAGCGTACAACCCGGCGTTCGATGTGACACCGCCCGAGCTGGTGACGGCGATCGTCACCGAACGAGGGGTGGTCTCCCCGGTCACGGCGGAGGGTCTCGCGGAGCTGTGCGGCGATCACACCCCGTGAACGACGATCACTCCGGCGGACAGGGGCAGACAGTGACCGCCCCGTACGACTATCGTCACCGGGCGGTGAGGCTTCTCACCTGCACCACCTTCACCGTTATGAGAATGGGATGATGTCGTTTATGAAGGGACGAGTCCTTGTCGTCGACGACGACACCGCACTGGCCGAGATGCTCGGCATCGTGTTGCGTGGTGAAGGTTTTGAGCCGTCTTTCGTAGCCGACGGCGACAAGGCGCTGGCCGCTTTCCGAGAGGCCAAGCCCGACCTGGTGCTGCTCGACCTGATGCTGCCCGGACGCGACGGCATCGAGGTCTGCCGCCTCATCCGCGCCGAGTCCGGCGTGCCGATCGTGATGCTCACCGCCAAGAGCGACACCGTCGACGTGGTGGTCGGCCTCGAGTCCGGCGCCGACGACTACATCGTGAAGCCGTTCAAGCCGAAGGAGCTGGTCGCCCGCATCCGGGCCAGGCTGCGCCGGTCGGAGGAGCCCGCCCCCGAGCAGCTCGCCATCGGCGACCTCGTCATCGACGTGGCCGGCCACTCCGTGAAGCGCGACGGCCAGTCCATCGCGCTGACCCCGCTCGAGTTCGACCTGCTCGTCGCGCTCGCCCGCAAGCCCTGGCAGGTGTTCACCCGCGAGGTGCTCCTCGAACAGGTGTGGGGCTACCGGCACGCCGCCGACACCCGCCTGGTCAACGTGCACGTCCAGCGGCTGCGCTCCAAGGTCGAGAAGGACCCGGAACGGCCCGAGATCGTGGTGACCGTCCGGGGCGTCGGATACAAGGCAGGACCTAGCTGACATGCGCGGGGACAGTGCCGCTTCGGCCCCCGGCCGGTCCGGGGCCCGTCCGGAGCGGCCTGTCGGCCGTAAGACGATGGGTTCACGTTTCGCAAGCCTCCTCGAAGGGGGCCTGCTCCAAGGCGGAGTGCAGGGCAGCCCCGTCCTGAGGCTCCTGCTGCGCTGGGTGCGCCGCCCGCTGCTGCCCGTCATGCGGCTGTGGCGGCGCAACATCCAGTTGAGGGTCGTCGCCACCACCCTGCTGATGTCGCTCGGCGTCGTCCTGCTGCTCGGCTTCGTCGTCATCGGACAGGTCCGCAACGGACTGCTCGAAGCCAAGGTCAAGGCATCCCAGAGCCAGGCCACCGGCGGCTTCGCCGTCGCCAAGCAGAAGGCCGACGAGACCGCCACCGACGGCAGCCCCGGCGACGGCAACCCGCAGAACGTCATCGAATGGATGAGCCAACTCGTGTCGTCGCTGTCCAGCGGCGGCCAGGGCGCCTTCGACGTCGTCACCCTGCCCCCCGGCGACGACAGCGGCGGCGGCCGCGGCCCGCGCGCCTCCGGCGACGTCAACCCCAACAAGAGCGTCCCCGAGGACCTGCGCGCCCGCATCAACACCAACACCGGCGCGGCCCAGAGCTACACCCGCATCCGCTACAGCACCCACAAGGAATCCCAGCCCGCCCTCGTCATCGGCAAACAGCTCAACGACCCCAACGGCGACCCCTACGAGCTGTACTACCTCTTCCCGCTCACCCAGGAGGAGAAGTCGCTGAGCCTGGTCAAGGGCACCCTGGCCACCGCGGGACTCTTCGTCGTCGTCCTCCTCGGCGCCGTCGCCTGGCTCGTCGTACGGCAGGTCGTCACCCCCGTCCGCATGGCCGCCGGGATCGCCGAGCGGCTGTCCGCCGGACGCCTCCAGGAACGTATGAAGGTCACCGGCGAGGACGACATCGCCCGCCTCGGCGAAGCCTTCAACAAGATGGCGCAGAACCTCCAGCTCAAGATCCAGCAACTGGAGGACCTGTCGCGGATGCAGCGACGGTTCGTCTCCGACGTCTCCCACGAACTGCGGACCCCGCTGACCACCGTCCGTATGGCCGCCGACGTCATCCACGAGGCACGGGAGGACTTCGACCCCGTCACCGCCCGGTCCGCCGAACTCCTCGCCGACCAGCTCGACCGGTTCGAGTCGCTCCTCGCCGACCTCCTCGAGATCAGCCGCTTCGACGCCGGCGCCGCCGCCCTCGAAGCCGAACCCATCGACCTGCGCGAGGTCGTCCGCCGCGTCGTCAGCGGCGCCGCACCCCTCGCCGACCGCAAGGGCACGGCCATACGCGTCCTCGGCGACCAGCAGCCCGTCGTCGCCGAAGCCGACGCCCGACGCGTCGAACGCGTCCTGCGCAACCTCGTCGTCAACGCCGTCGAACACGGCGAGGGCAAGGACGTCGTCGTCAAACTCGCCGCGGCGGGCGGCGCCGTCGCCATCGCCGTCCGCGACTACGGCGTCGGACTCAAGCCCGGCGAGGCCACCCGCGTCTTCAGCCGCTTCTGGCGAGCCGACCCCGCACGCGCGCGTACCACCGGCGGAACGGGCCTCGGCCTGTCCATCGCCCTGGAGGACGCCCGCCTGCACGGCGGCTGGCTCCAGGCCTGGGGCGAACCCGGCGGCGGCTCCCAGTTCCGGCTGACCCTGCCGCGGACCGCCGACGAACCGCTGCGCGGCTCGCCGATACCCCTGGAACCCAAGGACTCCCGCCGCAACCGCGGCCTCGACGACGCCGGTCTGCCCCGCGGCAGCGGCGAGAAGAGCGCCACCGTGCCCGTGCAGCCGGCCGCCGAACAGCGGTCGCCCGCCCACACCCCGCTCGCACCCCGGCTGCCCGCGGCCACCCCGACGGCCGACCCCACGGCACTGCCCGGCAACGGCGCGCGCGTGGTGCCACGGCCCGCGACGGGGGGACCGCCGGCCGGCGGGACGGCGAACGGGTCGGCGACGGGGCCGACTGGGTCGCCGGGATCGACTGCCGGTTCCGGGGCGGGCACGACGGCCGGCTCCGGGGCGGGCTCTTCGTCCGGTGCGGAGACGGGGCGTGGCAACTCCGGCGGAACAGCGGAGCAGGGGCCCAAGGACGCGGCACACAGCGGGGTACCGGGACGCGCGCACCGCGCGGCGGACGGCCCGGACGAACAAGGGGAGACGACTCGTGGGCGCTGACCGCGACGGGCACACCCGGCGCACGCCGGGGCGCGCGGTGGCCTACGCCACCTGCGGCGTCGTACTGCTGGCCGGGTGCGCCTCCATGCCCGACAGCGGAGACCTGCGCGGCGTCGAATCCACACCGCGCCAGGACATCCAGGTCCGCGTGTTCGCCATGCCGCCCCGTGACGACGCGCCGCCCTCCGAGATCGTCCAGGGCTTCCTCGAAGCCCTCACCAGCGACGACTCCAGTTACGCGACCGCACGCCAGTACCTCACCACCCGCGCCGCCCAGAAATGGGAACCCGAGCGGAGCACCACCGTCCTCGCCGACGGCCCCGGCACCCAGACCGGCCGCTCCGGCGCCTGGGAGGACGGCGACGACTACGCCTTCGTCCTCACCGGCACCAAGGTCGCCCAGATCGACGCCCAGCAGTCCTACAGCCCCTCCGCCGGCGCCTACAGCGAGACCGTGCACCTCGTCCGCGACAAGAAGACCCGGCAGTGGCGCATCGACGCCCTGCCCCAGGGCGTCATCATGGGCAAGTCGGACTTCCAGCGGAACTACATGTCCGTCAACAAGTACTACTTCGCGTCCAGCACCGAAGCCGCTGGATCCGGACAGCCCCTGGCCGTCGCCGACCCCGTCTACGTCCGCGAACGCGTCGAACCCATGACCCAGATGGTGCGCTCCCTGCTCAACGGCCCCACGAGCTGGCTGCGGCCCGTCGTCCGCTCCAGCTTCCCCACCGGCACCGCACTGTCCCCGCACGTCACCTCACTGACGCCGGACGACCAGAACAAGCTCACCGTGCCGCTCAACGACAAGGCGGCCCACATCGGGCAGAGCAAGTGCGACGAGATGGCCACGCAACTGCTCTTCACCCTCCAGAACCTCACCCCCACCGTCGACGAGATCGCCCTGCGCGCCGGCGGCCGGCAACTGTGCTCCCTCACCGAGGAACAGGCCACCGCCGTCGCCGCACGCGGCTCGCACGAGCACCCCAGCTACCTGTACTTCATCGACGGCCGCCACCGGCTCGCCCGCATGCCCAGCAGCGTCGGCAGCGACAGCCGGTCCGACGCCGTGCCCGGCGCGCTCGGCGACGGCACCAAGGCGCTGCGCTCGGTGGCCGTGGCCCGCGACGAACACAGCGCCGCCGGCGTCGCCCTCGACGGCAAGGCCCTCTACGTCACCAGCACCGTCACCGGCAGCTCCCTCGGCGAACCCGTCCTCCAGAGCGCCGGCAAGACCGAGGCCGACCGGCTCACCACACCCACCTGGGACGCCCAGGGCGACCTGTGGATCGCCGACCGCGACCCCGCCACCCCGAGGCTGCTCCTGCTGGAGAAGGGCGCCGGGCCCGCCCTGGAGGTCCTCACCCCCGGCCTCGACGGCCGGATCGACGCCGTACGGGTCGCCGCCGACGGGGCGCGGATCGCGCTCGTCGTGGACAAGGACGGCAAGCAGTCCCTGCTCATCGGGCGCCTCGAACGCACCGAGGACAGCGAGGGCAAGACCTCCGTGTCCGTCCAGGAACTGCGGTCCGCCACACCTGAGTTGGAGCGTGTCTCCGCCGTGTCGTGGGCCGGGGACAGCCGGCTCGTCGTCGTCGGTCAGGAGGCCGGCGGGGTCGAGCAGGTGCAGTACGTGCAGAGCGACGGGTCGATCCCCGAGTCGGCCGCGCTGCCCGGTCTGACCGAGGTCAACAGCATCGCCGCCTCCGAGAACAGCGACGCGCCACTCTTCGCCACCTCCGACGACGGGCTGCTGTGGCTGCCCGGCGGGAGCGGCTGGCGGACGCTGAAGGAGACGGCCTCGGTCGCGTTTTATCCCGGGTGACCGTGAGGGCGTGACGGGCGCGGATGCGGGCGTCACGTGAGCGTGTTTCGAGAGGGATCCCCGGTTCGTACCCGGGGGTCCCGTTTTTTATGCGCTCGTGAGTGAAAGAAGTGCCGGGTGATGCCGGCGGGCCGACCGGCCAGCGCCGATCCGCTTTCTTTTCCACAGGCCCTTCCGCCACTTATCCACAGGGGTGGCCCGACCCTTCCCGTATTGGCACAGTGAACGACGTGGAAGGCGTTCGCAACTGGTGGCAGGAGCTCGCCGGTCTGGTCCTGCCCGCCGAGTGCGGGGGCTGTGGGCGGGCCCGTGAGGTGCTCTGTCCCGAATGCCGTGCCGTACTCGGCGGGACGGCGCCCTTTCGGGTACGGCCGGTCCCCGAACCGGCCGGGCTGCCCGCCGTGCACGCGGCGGCCCGGTACGCGGACGAGGTACGGGCGGCACTGCTCGCGCACAAGGAGCGCGGGGTGCTGGCGCTGGCGCGGCCGTTGGGGGTGGCGTTGGCGGGGGCGGTGCGGGTGGGGTTGGGGGAGGAGGGGGTGGGGGAGGGGGAGGGGCCCCCTCCCCCTGGTGACGTCCTGCTCGTCCCCGTCCCCTCCACCCCCGCCACCACCCGCTCCCGAGGTCATGACCCCGCCCGTCGGATCGCCCTCGTCGCCGCCGGGGAGTTGCGGCGGGCCGGGATGGCGGTGCGGGTGGCCGCGGTGCTGCGGCAGCGGCGGGCGGTGGCCGACCAGGCGGGGCTGAGCGCGCGGGAGCGGCTGGAGAACCTGATGGGTGCACTCACGGTGGTGCCCGGTGGGGTACGGGTGCTGGGCGGCGGTCCCGTGGTGCTGGTCGACGATCTGGTCACGACGGGCGCGTCCCTGGCGGAGGCGGCGCGGGCGGTCCGGGCGGCGCGGGCTGCGGCGCCGGAGCCGCCGGGCCCGACCCGGCGCCCCCGGCGCACCTCCCATGGTGAGGAAGCCCGGACGGCGCCCGGGCGAGTGTCGCGCGCGGGGCGCACGATGGGTCGCGGCGCACCCGAGCGGGTGAGTCGCGCGGGCCGTATGGGAAGGGTGGAGTGTGGTGAGGGAGGAAGGGCGGTGTACGCGGGTGTCACTCGGGAAGGCAGAGAGGTACGGCCGTCCGGTGCCGGAGCGGGAGGAGGAGGTGAGGGCGTGTGCGGGGCCGGTGAGGTGCTCTGCGCGGCTGTCGTGGCGGCGCCGCCGGATTCCTTCGAAATAAACCGGAACTGAGGGAGAACTTGCGTCGTTGCAGGTAATGAGAGGGCCAATTCACCTGAACGGAGGTACGCCGCAGTAGAGGGTGACGACATCCGTCCGGGCGAGATATGTTCGGTTGTGAGGGAAAGCCGCAGGCCACACCTCTCATATCCGAATGCCGTGCTGCGGTTTCCGGTTATGGCGCGCGCAGCACCTGGGGTGTAGATCTCGTCCATGGGGGAGGAGGAGGTGGAAGTCACCAAGTCCGAGGTTCCGGTGCTCACCGGAGCCTGGTGCAAAAGGGAGACGCTCCGCGGAGAAGCGGAGTGATCCGGGAACGGAGTTCTGCGTGGACATCGTCGTCAAGGGCCGCAAGACCGAGGTGCCCGAGCGGTTCCGCAAGCACGTGGCCGAGAAGCTGAACCTGGAGAAGATCCAGAAGCTCGACGGCAAGGTGATCAGCCTCGACGTCGAGGTGTCCAAGGAGCCCAACCCCCGACAGGCCGACCGGTGCGACCGAGTGGAGATCACGCTCCGCTCCCGTGGCCCTGTGATCCGGGCCGAGGCGGCGGCCAGCGACCCGTACGCGGCACTCGACCTGGCGGCCGAGAAGCTCGACGCGCAACTGCGCAAGCAGCATGACAAGCGGTACACGCGGCGCGGTTCGCGCCGGATCAGCGCGGCGGAGGTGCCGGACGTCGTCCCGGGTGTGGCGACGCTCAACGGCAATGGCCAGCCCGTGCCGTCCGGGGTGTCCGACGGTGTGCCGACGAAGAAGATCGGTTCGCTGGAGGTGCAGGGCGACGGCCCCCTCGTGGTGCGCGAGAAGACCCACGTCGCCGCACCGATGACGCTCGACCAGGCCCTCTACGAGATGGAGCTGGTCGGCCACGACTTCTATCTGTTCGTCGACTCCGAGACGAAGGAACCCAGCGTCGTCTACCGGCGCCACGCCTACGACTACGGCGTGATCCACCTCAGCACGGACCCGATGGTGGCCCAGGCGCAGTCTCCCGAGGCGGGTGGCGCGCTGGGTGGCTGATCCCATGAGGTGAAAGCCATGCGGTGAAACCCATGTGGTGACGGCCGTGCGGTGACGGCTGAGCGGTGTGCCCCTGGAGCGCGTGTGCGCCCCCAGGGGCACCCGTGTGCGACCCCTTCGCGCCCTTCTGTGTCACCTCGTTGTCGTCCAGGCATGGAATCATGGCGGCAACGGCCCAACCGGTGGGCCGTTGCCTTGGGTTGGCGATGGCTCACGACCACGGCCGTAGCCTTCAGGGGGAGGAACGATGGCGGACAGCTTCGGACCGATGCGTGACGAGGATGCCGACGGCGGCGTCGTCGGCATGGGCCCGGACGGGGGTGCCTCGCGCGGGGAGCCGATCAGAGTCCTTGTCGTGGACGACCATGCCCTGTTCCGTCGCGGACTGGAGATCGTGCTCGCGGCCGAGGAGGACATCCAGGTCGTCGGCGAGGCGGGGGACGGTGCGGAGGCCGTGGACAAGGCGGCCGATCTGTTGCCGGACATCGTGCTGATGGACGTACGGATGCCGAAGCGCGGTGGGATCGAGGCGTGCACCTCGATCAAGGAGGTGGCCCCCAGCGCGAAGATCATCATGCTGACGATCAGTGACGAGGAGGCCGACCTCTACGAGGCGATCAAGGCGGGGGCGACCGGATATCTCCTCAAGGAGATCTCCACGGACGAGGTGGCGACCGCGATTCGCGCGGTGGCCGACGGTCAGTCGCAGATCAGCCCTTCGATGGCGTCGAAACTGCTCACCGAGTTCAAGTCGATGATCCAGCGCACCGACGAGCGACGGCTGGTGCCGGCGCCGCGGTTGACGGACCGTGAGCTGGAGGTGCTGAAGCTCGTGGCGACCGGGATGAACAACCGGGACATCGCCAAGGAGCTGTTCATCTCCGAGAACACCGTGAAGAACCATGTGCGCAACATCCTGGAGAAGCTGCAACTGCACTCCAGGATGGAGGCGGTGGTGTACGCGATGCGGGAGAAGATCCTCGAGATCCGCTGAGGCGGGTCAGGCAGGGCGGACCGTCAGGCGAGTGCGCGGGTCAGTTCCCTGGTGAGGGGCTCGCGCAGTTCGGGGGCGTCGACGCGTTCCACGCGTACGTCGGTGCAGTTCACCCAGGTCGCGGCTTCCAGGAGGGCCTGGGCGACGGCGGGGACGGCCTTGGGGCCGTCCAGGGTGATCTGCCGGGCGACGAGCGTGCGGCCCTCGCGGGCGGGGTCGACGCGGCCCACGAGGCGGCCGCCGGCCAGGACGGGCATCGCGAAGTAGCCGTGGATCCGCTTGGGCTTGGGGACGTACGCCTCCAGGCGGTGGGTGAAGCCGAAGATGCGCTCCGTGCGGGCCCGCTCCCAGATGAGGGAGTCGAAGGGCGACAGCAGGGTGGTGCGGTGGCGGCCGCGCAGGGGTGCCGCCAGGGCGGCGGGGTCGGCCCAGGCGGGCTTGGACCAGCCCTCGACGGTGACGGGCACCAGGCCGGAGTCGGCGATCACCGCGTCGACCTGCTCGCCCCTGAGACGGTGGTAGTCGGCGATGTCCGCGCGCGTGCCGACGCCCAGGGACTGTCCGGCCAGGGCGACCAGGCGGCGCAGGCATTCGGTGTCGTCGAGGTCGTCATGCAGGAGGTCGGCGGGTACGGCGCGTTCGGCGAGGTCGTAGACGCGCTTCCAGCCGCGGCGTTCGACGCAGACCACCTCGCCGTACATCAGGGCGCGTTCGACGGCGACCTTGGTGCCGGACCAGTCCCACCATTCGCTGGTCTTCTTGGCGCCGCCCAGTTCGGTGGCGGTCAGGGGGCCCTCGGCGCGGAGCTGTTTGATCACCTGCTCGTAGGCGCCCTCGGGGAGGGGGTGGCTCCAGTGGGGGCGGTTGCGGTAAGCGCGGCGGCGGAAGGCGAAGTGGGGCCATTCCTCGATGGGGAGGACGCACGCGGCGTGGGACCAGTACTCGAAGGCGTGGGGGCGCGCGGGGGTGCCCGGTTGTGCACCCCAGTAGGCGTTCTCGACGGTGGTGCGGCCCACGGCGCCCAGGCGCGCGTACGGGATGAGTTCGTGGGAGCGGGCGAGGACGGAGATGGTGTCGAGCTGGACGGCGCCGAGGTGCCGGAGGATGCCGCGGACGCCGGCTCTGCGGTCGGGGGTGCCGAGGAAGCCCTGGGCCCGCAGGGCGATGCGGCGGGCTTCGTCTGCCGTGAGGGCGGTGGCGGGGCGCGGGGTGGTCATGGTGCGCACCCTAGGCGGCGGCACTGACAGCGCGGGGTGAGCTGGGGGTTCGTGCGGGCGGGGGTCACCGGCCGGTGTCGGACGGCGGGGGTGTGGGCGTGGGGAGGTAGGGGGCGGCGGAGGGCAGGCCGAGGTCGGAGGGGAGCAGGGAGGCGAGCCAGCAGTCGCGGCGGGTGCCCTTGTTGTTGATGGCGGAGCGCAGGGTGCCTTCGAGCTGGAATCCGGCGTGTTCGGCGACCGCGCGGGAGGCGGTGTTGCCCACTTCGGCGCGCCATTCGACGCGGTCGACGGCGAGGTGGGTGAAGGCCCAGCGGGCGGCGGTGAGGGTGGCCTCGGTGGTGTAGCCGTGGCCGCGGTGTTCCTTGGCGGTCCAGAAGCCGACCTCGACGGTGCCGAGGGCGCGGGTGGTGAGGCCGAGCATGCCGGTGAGGGTGCCGTCGGGGAGGAAGACGCCGAAGGTGAACATCGAGCCGGTGGCCCAGCCGTCGGGGGCGAGCTGTTCGGTGAAGCCGCTGGCGTGTTCGTGCAGGTAGGGGGAGGGGATGGTGGTCCAGCGCTGGATGTCGGGGTCCTGGGCGGCGGTGTACACGGCGTCGGTGTCCTGAGGGCCGACGGGGCGCAGGACGAGGCGGTCGGTGGTGAGGGTGACGGGTTCCATCGGGCGATTCTGGTGCGGTGCGGGCGGTGACGCCATCGGTTTCGGACGTGGCGCCCTCGGCATTCGGGCGGCGATGCCATCGGTTCGGGCGGTGGCGCCCTCGGTATTCGGGCGGTGACGCCCTCGGGTTCGTGCGGTGGGTGAGCGGGCGATCACGATTCGCGCAATTCGTGGGGAGGTCGCGGCACTATCGGCGGGGCCCGGCCGTTGTTCTGTTTGAAGAAGATTTTGGTGTCCGTGCGCGGCAGGGCGCGGTCCTCGTACAGCAGACTCCCGGCGTGGCGGGGTCCTCGCATACGATGGCCGTTGCTCAGCAAGTCACATGGAAACCGACCGTCCCAGGCCCGATCGGCAAGGAGACCAACCCCCGTGTCCGTCCTCTCGAAGATCATGCGTGCAGGCGAAGGCAAGATCCTGCGCAAGCTGCACCGCATCGCGGACCAGGTCAACTCCATCGAAGAGGACTTCGTCGACCTCTCCGACGCCGAGCTGCGGGCCCTCACCGATGAGTACAAGCAGCGGTACGCCGATGGTGAGAGTCTGGACGACCTGCTGCCCGAGGCGTTCGCGACGGTGCGTGAAGGCGCCAAGCGCGCGCTCGGCCAGCGCCACTACGACGTGCAGATCATGGGTGGCGCGGCCCTGCACCTCGGTTATG
>NZ_JAANNX010000225.1:0-805 GCF_013363615.1 Streptomyces sp. CAI-85
AGTTCGTCGGCCCCCGGCAGACTCACTCGGCGTGACACCGGGCGAGCACCTCCCTGGCGAGCTGACGATAGGCGGCGGCGCCGACGGAGTTGGAGGCGTACGTGGTGATCGGCTCACCGGCGACCGTGGTCTCCGGGAAGCGCACCGTGCGCCCGATGACCGTGTGGTAGACGTGATCGTCGAACGCCTCGACCACCCGGGCCAGGACCTCACGGCTGTGCACCGTGCGCGAGTCGTACATCGTGGCGAGGATGCCGTCCAGCTCCAGTTCGGGGTTGAGCCGCTCCTGGACCTTCTCGATGGTCTCGGTCAGCAGCGCCACCCCGCGCAGCGCGAAGAACTCGCACTCCAGCGGCACGATCACCTTGTGCGCGGCCGTCAGCGCGTTCACGGTCAGCAGACCGAGCGAGGGCTGACAGTCGATGACGATGTAGTCGTAGTCGTCCATCAGCGGCTTCAACGCCCGCTGGAGGGTCGACTCGCGCGCGACCTCCGAGACCAACTGCACCTCGGCGGCGGACAGATCGATGTTGCTGGGCAGCAGGTCCATGTTGGGGACCGCCGTCTTCAGGAGCACCTCGTCGGCCGACATGCCCCGCTCCATGAGCAGGTTGTAGACCGTGAGATCCAGCTCCATCGGATTGACACCGAGGCCGACCGACAGCGCGCCCTGCGGGTCGAAGTCCACGAGCAGCACCCGGCGTCCGTACTCCGCGAGCGCGGCACCCAGGTTGATGGTCGACGTGGTCTTGCCGACGCCGCCCTTCTGGTTGCACATCGCGATGATCTTCGCGGGGCCGTGGTC
>NZ_JAANNX010000226.1:0-787 GCF_013363615.1 Streptomyces sp. CAI-85
CGATCTCCGAGAAGGGCATCTACCCGGCCGTGGACCCGCTGGACTCGACGTCCCGCATCCTGGACCCGCGCTACATCTCCCAGGACCACTACAACGCGGCCAGCCGCGTCAAGGGGATCCTGCAGAAGTACAAGGACCTCCAGGACATCATCGCGATCCTCGGTATCGACGAGCTGGGCGAGGAGGACAAGCTCGTCGTCCACCGTGCCCGTCGCGTCGAGCGCTTCCTGTCGCAGAACACCCACGCCGCCAAGCAGTTCACCGGCCTGGACGGTTCGGACGTTCCGCTCGACGAGTCGATCGCCGCGTTCAACGCGATCTGCGACGGGGAGTACGACCACTTCCCCGAGCAGGCGTTCTTCATGTGCGGTGGCCTGGACGACCTCAAGGCCAAGGCCAAGGAGCTCGGCGTCTCCTGAGCCTCCGGCTCACCGAGGGGGGTGGGTGTGGTCCCACCCCCCTCACCACGCCCCGTAGAATTGACCCAACACCCGGCCGGGCGGCCGGGTGGTGACCCGAGGAGCCACCCTTGGCTGCTGAGCTGCATGTCGAGCTGGTCGCCGCGGACCGAAGTGTCTGGTCCGGCGAGGCCACCCTGGTCGTCGCGCGTACCACGTCCGGCGACATCGGCGTCATGCCCGGTCACCAGCCGCTTCTCGGTGTGCTGGAATCGGGCCCGGTGACGATCCGCACGAGCGAGGGCGGCACCGTCGTCGCCGCTGTGCACGGTGGATTCATCTCGTTCGCGGACAACAAGCTGTCGCTGCTGGCCGAGATCGCCGAGCTG
>NZ_JAANNX010000227.1:0-777 GCF_013363615.1 Streptomyces sp. CAI-85
ATCACACCGTCGTCCAGCACACCGGCGGTGTGCACCACACCCGTCAGCGCCGGGACCGGCGCCGCCTCCAGGGAGGACAACAGCGCCCGCACCTGCTCACGGTCGGCCACATCACACGCGGCCAGCGTCACACCGACGCCAGAAGCCTCCAGCTCACCACGCAGCGCACCGGCCCCCGGCGCCCGCTCTCCCCGACGGGAGACCAGCACCAGATGCTCCACACCACGCCCGGCCAGCCACCGCGCCACATGACCACCCAGCGCACCCGTACCACCGGTCACCAAAACCGTCCCGCCAGGACGCCACTCCCCGGCACCAGCACCACCAGCCCGCACCAGCCGACGCCCGAAAACCCCCGCCGAACGCACCGCGACCTGATCCTCACCAGCAGCCCCGGACAGCACCGCCGCCAAGCCGTCCCCGACCCGGCCCTCGACCGACTCCGGCAGATCGACCAACCCACCCCAGCGCTCCGGGAACTCCAGGGCAGCCACCCGGCCCAAGCCCCACACACCCGCCTGCACCGAACTCGCCGCCCGATCCGCACCGCCGACACCCACGGCACCCCGGGTCACACACCACAACGGCGCCTCGACCCCGGCATCACCCAACGCCTGCACCAGCTCAAGGGTGAGAGCCAGACCGGCCGAGACCCCACCGCCCACCGCATGCGCCGACTCCTCCAACGCCAGCAACGACACCACCCCGACCGGAGCCACCACACCCCGCAGCACCCCGGCCAACCCAGCCCGATCGACGCCCGGCCCGACCGGAAGC
>NZ_JAANNX010000228.1:0-767 GCF_013363615.1 Streptomyces sp. CAI-85
CGGCGGTAGCGGCGGCCGATGGCGCCGGCGTCGTCGAACTCGATGTTCCAGTGCTGGCGCAGCGCCGCGGCGAGACCCTTGGCCTTCGGGGACAGGTCCGCGTTGCGCGACAGCGGCAGGACCGCGACCTTCACCGGGGCGAGGCGGTGGTCGAGGCGCAGCACCGTGCGCTTCTCCATCTTGCCCTTGGCGTTGGGGGCCTCGTCCTCGACGTACGCGTCGAGGAGGAAGGCGAGCATGGCACGGCCGACACCGGCGGCCGGCTCGATGACGTACGGCGTCCAGCGCTCCTGGGCGTCCTGGTCGTAGAAGACGAGGTCCTGGCCGGACGCCTTGGAGTGGGCCGTGAGGTCGTAGTCGGTGCGGTTCGCGACGCCCTCCAGCTCACCCCACTCGTTGCCGCCGAACTGGAAGCGGTACTCGATGTCGGCGGTGCGCTTGGAGTAGTGGGAGAGCTTCTCCTGCGGGTGCTCGTACCACCGCATGTTCTCCTCGCGCATACCGAGACCGGTGTACCAGTTCCAGCGCTGCTCCATCCAGTACTCCTGCCACTTCTCGTCCTCGCCCGGCTTGACGAAGAACTCCATCTCCATCTGCTCGAACTCGCGGGTGCGGAAGATGAAGTTGCCGGGCGTGATCTCGTTGCGGAAGGACTTGCCCATCTGGGCGATGCCGAACGGCGGCTTCTTCCGCGCGGCAACCTGCACGTTGGCGAAGTTGGTGAAGATGCCCTGGGCGGTCTCGGGGCGCAGGTAGGCGATGGAGCC
>NZ_JAANNX010000229.1:0-767 GCF_013363615.1 Streptomyces sp. CAI-85
GCCGAAGGCGTCGAAGCCCAGGGTGTGCAGGACGTTGTGGCCGGTCATCCGCTGGAAGCGGGCGTAGACGTCGGTCGCGATGTAGCCGAGCGGGTGGCCGACGTGCAGGCCCGCACCGGAGGGGTACGGGAACATGTCCATGATGAACTTCTTGGGGCGGGCCACCAGCTCCGGGTCCCCGGCCAGCTCACCGGTGGGGTTCGGCGCCTCGTAGGTCCCCTCGGCGTCCCAGAAGTCCTGCCAGCGAGGCTCGATCTCGGCGGCCATCGCCGCCGTGTAGCGGTGCGGCGCGGTGGCGCCCTCCGCGGGGGACGCGGCGGAATTCGTCTCGCTCATGATCCTCAAGCTCCATCGGTCGTCTCTGCTCACGCTTCCGGCGGGGCGGGACCCCGGGGCTCCGCCCGGCGGCCGTGCCCCGGAACCGGAGCCGCCGCCCAATGAAAAAACCCCTCGCACAGGAGGGGGTGGCCGCGCTGGTTCCGGCCCCTTTCATCGGGGGACCGGCTCTTGATCAGCGCGGCTCGGTAAGCAGAAGGCGTACAGCACGCATGGCGTCAGGGTACCGCAGCGGTCACCGGGCCCGCACGGCTCGCGGGACGGGGAGGGGCATACGAAGAAGCGGGCCACCCTGTCCGGGTGGCCCGCTTCACACTTCGGTGGATGAGAGTCCGTTTCCGGATCTCTCTCCTGTGGAGCTAAGGAGAATTGAACTCCTGACCTCCTGCATGCCATGCAGGCGCTCTACCAACTGAGCTATAGCCCCTTGC
>NZ_JAANNX010000230.1:0-764 GCF_013363615.1 Streptomyces sp. CAI-85
GTGAGGGCGGGATAAGCGACCGACATAATGTCGGTCGTGGCGACAGCAACGACAGTAGATACCGGGCACGCGCACCCGTCGGTCAATCGGCCGAACCTCACCAGCGTCGGAACCATCATCTGGCTGAGTTCCGAGCTGATGTTCTTCGCGGCCCTCTTCGCGATGTACTTCACCCTGCGATCGGTGACCGGTCCGGACTTCTGGAAGGAACAGGCCGACGCCCTGAACTTCCCGTTCTCGGCGACGAACACCACGATCCTGGTGCTCTCCTCCCTCACCTGCCAGCTCGGCGTGTTCGCCGCCGAGCGCGGTGACGTGAAGAAGCTCCGGGGCTGGTTCATCGTCACCTTCGTCATGGGCGCGATCTTCGTCGGCGGTCAGATCTACGAGTACACCGAGCTGGTGAAGCACGAGGGCCTGTCGCTCTCGTCGAACGCCTACGGCTCGGCCTTCTACCTGACCACCGGCTTCCACGGCCTGCACGTGACGGGCGGCCTGATCGCCTTCCTGCTGGTCCTCGGGCGAACCTACGCGGCCAAGAGGTTCACCCATGAGCAGGCGACCGCCGCGATCGTCGTGTCCTACTACTGGCACTTCGTCGATGTCGTCTGGATCGGCCTCTTCGCCACGATCTACATGATCAAGTAGCGGGACCGTTCCACGCGCCGCAGAGCGCACTTCCAGAAGCATCGACGCAGAAGATCCTGACACCGGGGTAATCCGTGAAAAAGCTCTCCGCACGACGACGCCATCCGCTGGCGGCG
>NZ_JAANNX010000231.1:0-758 GCF_013363615.1 Streptomyces sp. CAI-85
GTCCCGGGGTGGGCGATACTGGGTTCGAACCAGTGACCTCTTCGGTGTGAACGAAGCGCTCTCCCACTGAGCTAATCGCCCGGGCGCAGAGAGAACATTACCGCATGTCAGCGGGTGCCCCCGACACCCCCGCGCGCACCGGCCGGACGGCCGGCACAGGCCGGGCTCACCAGGTGATGTTCCAGGGCATCGTCAGCCCGAAGCGCCACAGGTACAGGGCACAGAGCGCGGCGCCGATCACCACGGCGACCGAGGTCAGGATGAGGTTCCGGCGGCGGACCTTCGGGTCGAGCGCGCGCTGGGCCGCCTCGGTGACCTTCCGGCGCGTCCAGCGCAGCGCCAGTTGCGCCCAGACGAACTCCGTGGACCAGATGGCCATGCCGGCGAAGATCACCAGCCATCCCGGCCCGGGCAGGGCCAGCATCAGCACACCCGCCACCACGACGGCCAGGCCCACCACGAAGACGCCCACCTGCCAGCTCAGGTGCAGGGTCCGGCTGCGCCGGATGAACCGCGGCGCCCGCGACCCGAGCCGCCGCTCGGGCTTCTTCTGCGCCTCACCCTCCGCCACCGCGGTGGAACCGGCGTCGTCACTCCCCGTATTCATGAGGACAAACGTACCTGACGCGCACACCTCGCCGGAATGACCGCACCCGCGCCGAATACTCGGCCGTACGAGGTATCTCAACCTTCGCAAAATGCCCAGAGGGGTTTACAACGGCACCGTAGGTGGCATGTCGATTTCGCCGACGTGCGAA
>NZ_JAANNX010000232.1:0-756 GCF_013363615.1 Streptomyces sp. CAI-85
CGGAGACGACCTTGAGGCGCTTGAGCGCACGGGTCTTCTTCTGGCCCTTGCCGGTACGGATGATCTCCCGGAGCTTCTCGGCCTCCTCGTCGAGGTCGAAGGACTCCAGGCGCTTCTGGAGCGCCGCGGCACCCATCGAACCGTCGAAGTACGTGCCGAAGCGGTCGCGCAGCTCGCGGTAGAGCAGCTCGTCGCCCTCCAGGTCCTGGACCTTGAGGTTCTTGAAGCGGGTCCACACCTCGTCGAGGCGGTCGATCTCGCGCTGGGCGCGGTCGCGGAGCTGCTTCATCTCCCGCTCGGCGCCTTCGCGCACCTTGCGGCGGACATCGGCCTTGGCGCCCTCGGCCTCGAGCTCGGCCAGGTCGGTCTCGAGCTTCTTGGCGCGGGCCTCCAGGTCGGCGTCCCGGCGGTTCTCGATCTGCTGCCGCTCGACGGAGACGTGCGCCTCCAGGGAGGGCAGGTCGCGGGTACGGCGCTCCTCGTCGACGTACGTGATCATGTACGCCGCGAAGTAGATGACCTTCTCGAGGTCCTTGGGAGCCAGGTCGAGCAGGTAGCCCAGCCGGCTGGGGACGCCCTTGAAGTACCAGATGTGGGTGACGGGGGCGGCCAGTTCGATGTGGCCCATCCGCTCACGGCGCACCTTGGCGCGGGTCACCTCGACGCCGCAGCGCTCACAGATGATGCCCTTGAAGCGGACGCGCTTGTACTTGCCGCAGTAGCACTCCCAGTCCCGGGTCGGACCGAAGATCTTCT
>NZ_JAANNX010000233.1:0-755 GCF_013363615.1 Streptomyces sp. CAI-85
AGAAGCCATCTCATTTGGGTGACTCGGTATTCTGTGAGTCATGATGGGGATCGTTGAGCGGTTGGTGCCGGACGAGTTGTGGGAGTTGTTCCAGCGGGTGGTGCCGGAGGCGCCGTCGCGGCCGCAGGGTGGTGGTCGGCGTCGGCACGGCGACCGGGAAGTGCTGGCGGCGATCGTCTTCGTGGCGACGTCGGGTTGTACCTGGCAGCAGCTGCCTTCGGCGTCGTTCGGCCCGTCCGGCGCGACAGCCCACCGGCGGTTCTCGGAGTGGTCGAAGGCCAGAGTGTGGGCCAAGCTCCACCACCTGGTCCTCGACGAACTCGGGTCCCGCGGCGAGCTGGACTGGTCGCGGTGCGCGATCGACTCGGTGAACATGCGGGCCCTGAAAAGGGGGACCTGACAGGTCCGAATCCTGTCGACCGGGGCAAGTACGGCTCGAAGATCCACCTGATCACGGAACGGTCAGGTCTGCCCATATCCGTTGGCATCTCCGGGGCCAACCTGCACGACAGCCAGGCCCTGATCCCGCTCGTGAAGGGCATCCCACCGATCCGCTCGCGCCGCGGCCGGCGACGGCGCAAGCCCGCCAAACTCCACGCCGACAAGGGCTACGACTACGCCCATCTGCGGCGATGGTTACGCGAGCGAGGTATCACCCACCGCATCGCCCGCAAGGGAGTCGAGTCCTCCCAACGGCTGGGCCGCCACCGCTGGACCGTGGAACGCACCATGGCCTGGCTCGCCGGCTGCCGCCG
>NZ_JAANNX010000234.1:0-743 GCF_013363615.1 Streptomyces sp. CAI-85
ACCCCGCAGCACCCCGGCCAACCCAGCCCGATCGACGCCCGGCCCGACCGGAAGCAACCGGACCTGCGCCCCACGGGCCTCGATACCGGCCACCACGGCCGACACCCACTCGTCCTCAAGCAGACCCGCGGGCACCGCGACCAGCCACGCCCCCGACAACACCACATCCGGGCGGACGGTCACCGGCCGCCAGGAGACGCCGTACCGCCAGTCGTCGAACGCTGCCTGCCGCCGAAGCGTCTTGCGCCACGCCGCGAGCGTGGGCAGGACATCACCGAACGGCTGGTCCTCCGAGACCTGAAGCGTGTCCAGAACGGACGAGAAGTCCTCGCTCTCGACCGCGGCCCAGAACTCCGCGTCGGCCGAATCCGCCACCGCCGCGACGGAAGGAGCCGGGGCGTCCAGCCAGTAGTGGCGGTGCTGGAAGGCGTAGGTGGGCAGGTCGACGTGGTGCGCGCCGGTGCCGGCGAACGCCTGCGCCCAGTCGACGTCGACGCCGTGGACCCACAGCTCGCCGAGGGAGCTCAGGAAGCGGTCCAGGCCGCCGTCGTCCCGGCGCAGGGAACCGGTGACGACCGCGTCCTCGGCAGTGTCCTGGATGCTCATCGCCAGCACCGGATGCGGGCTGACCTCGACAAACGCCTCGTAGCTGGCTTCTGCCAGCGCCTCGACCGCAGCATGGAAGCCCACCGTGCGGCGCAGGTTGCGGTACCAGTACCCGGCATCCAGAGCCTCGGTGTCGA
>NZ_JAANNX010000235.1:0-740 GCF_013363615.1 Streptomyces sp. CAI-85
TACGGCTCCGGCTACGGCGGCAACGCCCTGCTCGGCAAGAAGTGCTACGCCCTGCGTATCGCCTCCGTCATGGCCCGTGACGAGGGCTGGCTCGCCGAGCACATGCTGATCCTCAAGCTCACCCCGCCGCAGGGCGAGTCGAAGTACGTCGCCGCGGCCTTCCCGTCCGCCTGCGGCAAGACCAACCTCGCCATGCTGGAGCCCACGGTCTCCGGCTGGACGGTCGAGACCATCGGCGACGACATCGCCTGGATGCGCTTCGGCGAGGACGGCCGCCTCTACGCCATCAACCCCGAGGCCGGCTTCTTCGGCGTCGCGCCCGGCACCGGCGAGCACACCAACGCCAACGCCATGAAGACCCTGTGGGGCAACTCCGTCTTCACCAACGTCGCGCTCACCGACGACGGCGACATCTGGTGGGAGGGCATGACCGAGGAGACCCCCGCCCACCTCACGGACTGGAAGGGCAACGACTGGACGCCGTCCTCCGACGCCCCGGCCGCCCACCCCAACGCCCGCTTCACCGTCCCGGCCGCCCAGTGCCCGATCATCGCGCCCGAGTGGGAGGACCCCAAGGGCGTGCCGATCTCGGCGATCCTCTTCGGCGGGCGGCGCGCGAGCGCGGTCCCGCTGGTCACCGAGTCCTTCGACTGGAACCACGGCGTGTTCCTCGGCGCCAACGTGGCCTCCGAGAAGACCGCCGCCGCCGAGGGCAAGGTCGGCGAGCTGCGCCGCGACCC
>NZ_JAANNX010000236.1:0-735 GCF_013363615.1 Streptomyces sp. CAI-85
CCCGAACACCGCCGCCCCTGGGTCGCCGTCAGCGGCCTCGCCCAGGACCTCACCGACGGCATGCGCGTCTCCGCCGAACTCGCCGGCGAAGACCTCCTCGACGTCCTGCGCGCCACCCCCGCCACCGAATACCTCGTCGTCGAGGAGACCGGCGAGATCTACGGCGTCCTCTCCGCCGCCGACGTGGAACGCGCCTTCGTCAAAGCCATGGCCCGCCCCAACTGAGCACCACCCCCGCCCCACCGTGGTCGGCGGCCCCGCCAAACGCCGGTAGGCTGGTCACATGTCCGAACCGACCGGTGCCGCCCGCAGGCGCGGGCCCTTCAAGGTCGGGGACCAGGTTCAGCTCACCGACCCCAAGGGCCGCCACTACACGTTCACGCTCGAAGCCGGGAAGAACTTCCACACCCACAAGGGTTCCTTCCCGCACGACGAACTGATCGGCGCTCCCGAGGGCAGCGTGGTCCGCACCACCGGGAACGTCGCCTACCTCGCGCTGCGCCCCCTGCTCCCCGACTACGTCCTGTCCATGCCCCGCGGGGCAGCCGTCGTCTACCCGAAGGACGCGGGGCAGATCCTCGCCTTCGCCGACATCTTCCCCGGCGCCCGCGTCGTCGAAGCCGGCGTCGGCTCCGGCTCGCTCAGCAGCTTCCTGCTGCGCGCCATCGGCGACCAGGGCATGCTGCACTCCTACGAGCGCCGCGAGGACTTCGCCGAGATCGCCCAGCAGAACGT
>NZ_JAANNX010000237.1:0-732 GCF_013363615.1 Streptomyces sp. CAI-85
CCGCTCCTTCGGCGGCGTCCAGGTCTCCCGCACGTTCTACGCCCGCGGCCAGACCGGCCAGCAGCTCCTGCTCGGCGCCTACCAGGCGCTCAGCCGGCAGATCGCGGCCGGGAACGTCGAGATGCACCCCCGCACCGAGATGCTCGACCTGATCGTGATCGACGGACGGGCCCGCGGCATCGTGGCCCGGGACCTGATCACCGGAAAGACCGACACCTACTTCGCGGACGCCGTCGTCCTCGCCAGCGGCGGATACGGCAACGTCTTCTATCTGTCGACCAACGCCATGAACTCCAACGCCACCGCCGTGTGGCGGGCGCACCGGCGCGGCGCCTACTTCGCCAACCCGTGCTTCACCCAGATCCACCCCACCTGCATCCCGCGCACCGGCGACCACCAGTCCAAGCTGACGCTGATGAGCGAGTCGCTGCGCAACGACGGCCGGATCTGGGTCCCCAAGGCCAAGGGCGACGACCGGCCGGCGAACAAGATCCCCGAGGACGAGCGCGACTACTACCTGGAGCGCATCTACCCCTCCTTCGGCAACCTGGTCCCGCGCGACATCGCCTCCCGCGCCGCGAAGAACGTCTGCGACGAGGGCAGGGGAGTCGGTCCCGGCGGCCAGGGCGTCTACCTCGACTTCGCCGACGCCATCAAGCGCATGGGCCGCAAGGCCGTCGAGGCCAAGTACGGCAACCTCTTCGACATGTACCAGCGGATCACCGACGAGGA
>NZ_JAANNX010000238.1:0-730 GCF_013363615.1 Streptomyces sp. CAI-85
GACATCGCCGGCATCACCAACGAGGCCGGGAACGTCGTCGGCCTCATGCCGCACCCGGAGCACGCCACCGAGCCGCTGATCGGCACGGGCCGCACCGACGGCCTCCCGTTCTTCACCTCGATCCTCAAGAAGCTGGTCACCTCATGAGCCGGACGCCTCTGGACACGGTCGAGCACGCGGCCGCGACCCCCGACGTCGAGCTGCCCTGGGCCGAACTCGGCCTGAAGAAGGACGAGTACGAGCGCGTGGTCGAGATCCTCGGCCGCCGCCCGACCGGTGCCGAGCTGGCCATGTACTCCGTCATGTGGTCCGAGCACTGCTCGTACAAGTCCTCCAAGGTCCATCTGCGCCAGTTCGGCGAGAAGGCGCCGCAGTCGGACGCCATGCTCGTCGGCATCGGCGAGAACGCCGGTGTGGTCGACGTCGGCCAGGGCTACGCGGTCACCTTCAAGGTCGAGTCGCACAACCACCCGTCGTACGTCGAGCCCTACCAGGGCGCGGCCACCGGCGTCGGCGGCATCGTGCGCGACATCATCGCGATGGGCGCCCGCCCGGTCGCCGTCGTGGACCCGCTCCGCTTCGGCGCGGCGGACCACCCGGACACCAAGCGCGTCCTGCCCGGCGTCGTCGCCGGCATCGGCGGCTACGGCAACTGCCTGGGCCTGCCGAACATCGGCGGCGAGGTCGTCTTCGACGCCTGCTACCAGGGCAACCCGCTGGTCAACGCCGG
>NZ_JAANNX010000239.1:0-713 GCF_013363615.1 Streptomyces sp. CAI-85
ATGCATGGAGGACGTGACGTGGCGAACGACGCCAGCACCGTTTTCGACCTAGTGATCCTCGGCGGTGGTAGTGGCGGTTACGCCGCGGCCCTGCGCGGGGCGCAGCTTGGTCTGGACGTCGCCCTGATCGAGAAGGACAAGGTCGGCGGTACCTGCCTGCACCGGGGTTGCATCCCCACCAAGGCCCTGCTCCACGCGGGCGAGGTCGCCGACCAGGCGCGCGAGAGCGCGCAGTTCGGCGTCAAGGCCACCTTCGACGGCATCGACATCGCCGGGGTCCACAAGTACAAGGACGGCGTGATCTCCGGCCTGTACAAGGGCCTCCAGGGTCTCGTCGCCTCCCGCAAGGTGACGTACATCGAGGGTGAGGGCCGGCTGTCCTCCCCGACCTCCGTCGACGTGAACGGACAGCGGATCCAGGGCCGTCACGTCCTGCTGGCGACCGGCTCCGTGCCGAAGTCGCTGCCGGGTCTGGAGATCGACGGCAACCGGATCATCTCCTCCGACCACGCCCTCGTCCTGGACCGCGTGCCCAAGTCCGCGATCATCCTGGGCGGCGGTGTCATCGGCGTCGAGTTCGCCTCGGCGTGGAAGTCCTTCGGCGCGGACGTCACCGTCATCGAGGGTCTCAAGCACCTGGTGCCGGTCGAGGACGAGAACAGCTCCAAGCTGCTGGAGCGCGCGTTCCGCAAGCGCGGCATCAAGTTCAACCT
>NZ_JAANNX010000240.1:0-710 GCF_013363615.1 Streptomyces sp. CAI-85
TGGAGCGGGCGACGGGAATCGAACCCGCGTAGCTAGTTTGGAAGACTAGGGCTCTACCATTGAGCTACGCCCGCACAGGACGCGCCGCGTGTCGAGGACCGCGGCACTGCACGCATCGTAGCGGGTCGGCACCCCCGCCCGCACACCCCGTTTCGGCGCGCCCCCGCGTGCCCCCGTGCGCTGGTGGAAAGCGGCGGTCGGGCGGGGCTTCGAGCCTGTACCCTTCGTGTCGCACCAGACGGGGTGTGGCGCAGCTTGGTAGCGCGTCCGCTTTGGGAGCGGAAGGCCGTGGGTTCAAATCCCGCCACCCCGACCACCTGCGCGATCACACCGTGCGCCTGGCCGGTGATCGTCTTTGGGCGGCTCGTCGGCTGCGGTTACTATGCAAGCTGCGCGCCCGTGTGTCCGTGTCCGGCCTGATCGCCCCACGAACACCGGCGGGCGGCGAAATCGCCGGGCCTGTCAGGCTCCGGCGAACACCAAGATGTCAGCCACCAAGGAGACCGAACCGTGAAGAGCGCCGTGGAGACCCTGAACCCGACCCGGGTTCGGCTCACTGTCGAGGTGCCCTTCGAGGAGCTCAAGGACAGCCTCGACGCGGCGTACAAGAAGATCAACCAGCAGGTCACGGTGAAGGGCTTCCGCAAGGGCAAGATCCCCGCCCGGGTCATCGACCAGCGGTTCGGCCGCGGTGCGGTGCTGGAGGAGGC
>NZ_JAANNX010000241.1:0-710 GCF_013363615.1 Streptomyces sp. CAI-85
TACATGCCGGCCATCACGGCGAGCAGCACCTGCGCGGTGCAGATGTTGCTGGTGGCCTTCTCGCGGCGGATGTGCTGCTCACGCGTCTGGAGCGCGAGCCGGTAGGCGCGGTTGCCGTCGGCGTCCACCGAGACACCCACGAGCCGCCCGGGCAGGCTGCGCGCGAACTTCTCGTGCACGGCCATGTAGCCGGCGTGCGGACCGCCGAAGCCCATCGGCACACCGAACCGCTGCGTCGTACCGATCGCGATGTCCGCCCCCAGCTCGCCCGGGGACTTCAGCAGCGTCAGCGCGAGCAGATCGGCGGCGACCGTCACCAGCGCCCCCAGCTCGTGCGCCTGCTCGATGACGGCCGTGATGTCGCGTACGACGCCGGAGGCGCCCGGGTACTGGACCAGCACGCCGTTGATCTCCCGCGCCGCGAGGTCGGCCGGGATGCCGTCGCCGAGGTCGGCGACGACGATCTCCACGCCGGTCGGCTCGGCCCGCGTCTGGATCACCGCGATGGTCTGCGGCAGCACGTCCGCGTCGATGAGGAAGAGGCCCTTCTTGTTCTTCCCCATACGCCGCGACAGCGCCATCGCCTCGGCGGCGGCGGTGCCCTCGTCCAGCAGCGAGGCACCCGAGGTGGGCAGCCCGGTGAGGTCGGCGACCATGGTCTGGAAGTTCAGCAGCGCCTCCAGCCGGCCCTGCGAGATCTCCGGCTGGTA
>NZ_JAANNX010000242.1:0-707 GCF_013363615.1 Streptomyces sp. CAI-85
ACCCGGTCGGCGATCTCGTCGAACTCCACGCGCTCGTCCAGGTTCTGGGAGAGCGTCTCGTGCACGATGGCGATCGAGCCGACCCGGCGCACCGCCTCCTCCAGCGCCTCCCGGCCGCGCTCGGACTCGATCCGGCGGGCCTGGAGCCGCAGCAGGGCGGCGACGGTCTGGAGGTTGTTCTTCACCCGGTGGTGGATCTCCCGGATGGTGGCGTCCTTGGTGATCAACTCGCGTTCGCGGCGGCGCAGTTCGGTGACGTCCCGGAGCAGGACCAGCGAGCCGATGCGGGTGCCCTTGGGCTTGAGCGGGATCGTGCGGAACTGGATGACCCCGTCCTTGGCCTCGATCTCGAACTCACGGGGCGCCCAGCCGCTGGCGACCTTGGCGAGCGCCTCGTCCACCGGGCCCCGGGTGGGGGCGAGTTCGGCGGTGGTGTGGCCGAGGTGCTGGCCGACGAGGTCGGAGGCGAGGCCGAGGCGGTGGTAGGCGGAGAGCGCGTTCGGGGAGGCGTACTGGACGAGTCCGTCGCCGTCGACCCGGATCAGACCGTCGCCGACGCGCGGGGCGGCGTCCATGTCCATCTGCTGGTTGGGGAAGGGGAAGGAGCCGGCCGCGATCATCTGCGCGAGGTCGGAGGCGCTCTGGAGGTAGGTCAGCTCCAGCCGGCTCGGGGTGCGCACGGTGAGCAGGTTGGTGTTGCGGGCGAT
>NZ_JAANNX010000024.1:0-75333 GCF_013363615.1 Streptomyces sp. CAI-85
CGAAGTTGACCGAGCCGTCGCGCCAGTTGGTCATGACGACGTCACGGCGCTCCCAGGCGACCTCGTCGTACGGATGCACGCCGGGGGTCGTGTGAATGCGCTCGATACGCAGTCCCTTGGTGGCCTTGGTGCCCTTCGCTCGGGACCCTCGTGCCGGACCGCTCGCCGTCTCTGTCATGCCGCCTCCCTCTACGGGCGAAAACGCCCTGAAATGCCACGCTGTTCCCGTGACACGTTGTTCTGTCGTGTGCTGCGGGCGTCCACGCGCCACCGCCCGCAACAGGTCTGGATCCGCCGCTCCCGGGCCGGCCCCGGACACCCTGGTCCGGTTCCGGCCTGTCGGTCAGTCGGCGGCGTGGGCGGGCACGGGGACCTCGACGGCCCCGCTTCCGCCGTCGTCTTCCCGGCTCCCCGCGACAGCGCCCGCGGCGCCTCCCGCGTGCTCACGGTCGTCATCGTCCGCGGCGGAGCGTCCCGTCTGTTCCCTGAGTTCCGCGATGGCGGACTCGAAGTCCTCCAGCGAGTCGAAGGCCCGGTACACGGAGGCGAACCTCAGGTAGGCGACGAGGTCCAGCTCCTGCAACGGCCCGAGTATGGCCAGGCCCACGTCATGGGTGGTCAACTCGGCGCTCCCGGTGGCCCGCACCGCCTCCTCGACCCGCTGGCCGAGCTGGGCGAGGGCGTCCTCGGTGACAGGCCGTCCCTGACACGCCTTGCGCACACCGTTGATGACCTTGGTGCGGCTGAACGGCTCGGTGACTCCCGACCGCTTCACCACCATGAGCGAACACGTCTCCACGGTCGTGAAACGACGTGAGCAGTCCGGACACTGGCGGCGCCGGCGGATGGACGTGCCGTCGTCCGTCGTACGGCTGTCGACGACACGGCTGTCGGGGTGCCTGCAGAAGGGGCAGTGCATGAACTCCCAACCCTCCTCACAGCAGACTCGATGGCCTCGCCGGACCTCATGGGCCCCTCGAAGCAGCCCCAAGCATAGGCGATCCGCGGGCGTCCAAAGACACGGGGGACACAACTTCTGGGCTGCTGTTGCCATCCAACCACTACATGTAGGGATTGGCCCATGCACGCACCCCTTGCGCGCGTGTCGCGTCCGCGCGGTCACACACCGTACGCCCCGGGCGGCGCGACGCCCCCTCGGAACACCGCATGCGACACCGCACACGCGCGTGCACACCCGTGTTCACGCGAGGGTTACGGCGATACGGTGGGGCCGCACGCGGAGGAGCACGGCTCCCGCGCGGAAGCGGGGCGGCGGTGAAGGCTACAGCAAAAGGCCCTTTTGTCCGCGAGACTCCGCGTCAGCCATACACCCAGAAACATGATCAAGTCACGCTCTCCGCGCTTTTTCACTCGAACGTGTGTTTGGCGCAACCTTTCGAAAGCAACTACCGTTGTCCAGCAGGGAGACAATCGAGAGGGGCCGACGTGACCACCACCGCAGACAGTGCCACCATCACCGCCCAGGACCGCTCCCAGGGCCGACTCGAGCCGGTGCATGCGATGAACGAATCCGTGAACCCGGAGGGGCACAAGCGCTCCCTGCCGGGGCGACCTCCAGGCATCCGGGCGGACAGCTCGGGGCTCACCGACCGCCAGCGCCGGGTGATCGAGGTCATCAGGGACTCGGTCCAGCGGCGCGGCTACCCGCCGTCCATGCGGGAGATCGGCCAGGCGGTCGGCCTGTCCAGCACCTCCTCGGTCGCGCACCAGCTCATGGCCCTGGAGCGCAAGGGCTTCCTGCGCCGCGACCCGCACCGCCCGCGCGCGTACGAGGTCCGCGGCTCCGACCAGGCGGCCAGCGTGCAGCCCACGGACACCGCGGGCAAGCCCGCCGCCTCGTACGTCCCGCTGGTCGGCCGGATCGCCGCCGGCGGCCCGATCCTCGCGGAGGAGTCCGTCGAGGACGTCTTCCCGCTCCCCCGCCAGCTCGTCGGTGACGGCGAACTGTTCGTGCTGAAGGTCGTCGGCGACTCGATGATCGAGGCCGCGATCTGCGACGGCGACTGGGTCACCGTCCGCCGCCAGCCCGTCGCCGAGAACGGCGACATCGTCGCCGCCATGCTGGACGGCGAGGCCACCGTCAAGCGCTTCAAGCGCGAGGACGGCCATGTCTGGCTCCTCCCGCACAACGCCGCCTACGAGCCCATCCCGGGTGACGACGCGACCATCCTCGGCAAGGTGGTGGCCGTACTGCGCCGCGTCTGAGACCGGCGGGCGGACTCACCTCCTCCGCCCCCTCGACTGGGCCCCGGGATCCCTGCGCCGGTTCCGGGGCCCTGTGCTGTGCGGACACGCCCCGCGCGGTTCCTCATGAACGGGTGCCGTGGCTCGACCGCGCGCGGGTGGCTGCCCTCGCCCGACGACGGGGACGACGGGACAGGCCACCCGGCCGACTTCACTCCGTTTCGGTCTGCTTGGCCGCCGCGTCGATCGCCGCGAGCGACCTCCGCACCTGGTTCCGGTCCGTGGTGTACCAGAAGTCCGGCAGGGACGCCTTCAGATAGCTCCCGTAGCGGGCCGTCGCCAACCGCTGGTCCAGTACGGCGACCACGCCCCGGTCCCCCGACGCGCGCACGAGCCGGCCCGCGCCCTGCGCCATCAGCAGCGCCGCGTGCGTGGCGGCGACGGCCATGAAGCCGTTGCCGCCCGCATCCTCCACTGCCTTCTGGCGGGCGCTCATCAAGGGGTCGTCCGGGCGCGGGAACGGGATCTTGTCCATGACGACGAGCTGGCAACTGGCCCCCGGGACGTCCACGCCCTGCCACAGGGACAGCGTGCCGAACAGACACGTCGCCGGGTCCGCCGCGAAGTTCTTGATCAGCTCGCCGAGTGTCTCCTCGCCCTGGAGGAGGATCGGGAACTCGGGGATACGGCCGCGCAGCTCCTCGGCGGCGAGCTGGGCGGCCCGCATGGAGGAGAAGAGGCCGAGGGTCCGGCCGCCGGCCGCCTGGATCAGCTCCGTCAGCTCGTCCAGCATGTCGGTGCGGTCGCCGTCGCGCGCGGGGCGCGCCAGATGTTTGGCGACATAGAGGATGCCCTGCTTGCGGTAGTCGAAGGGCGAGCCGACGTCGATGCCCTTCCACTGCGGCAGGTCGTCCCCCTCCGTGCCCTCGGGGGCGAGCCCCATCGAGGCACCGACGCCGTTGAAGTCACCGCCGAGCTTCAGCGTCGCCGAGGCCAGGGTGACCGAACGGTCGGCGAACAGCTTCTCCCGCAGCAGGCCCGACACCGACATCGGGGCTACCCGAAGGGATGCGCCGAAGCGGTCGTGCCGCTCGTACCAGACGACGTCCCACTCGGAGCCGTTCGTGATCCGCTCCGCCACGTCGTGCACGGACTCCACCGAGGCGAGGGCCTGCTTGCGGACCGCGTCCTCGTCCTGCACGGACTTGTCGCGGGTCGCCCCGATCCCGGAGATCACGGTCCGGGCGGCGTCCCGCAACGCCATCAGCGTGTAGCCGAGATCCTCCGGGATTTCCTCCAGACGGCCGGGCAGCGCCAGCTCCATCAGCCGCTCGAAGCCCTCGGCGGCGGTCTGGAGCTGGTCGGCGGCCTTCTCGTTGACGAGTTTCGCGGCCCGGCGCACCGCACGGTTGACCTGGCCCGGGGTGAGTTCGCCGGTGGCGACGCCGGTGACCCGTGAGACCAGTTCATGGGCCTCGTCGACGATCAGCACCTCGTGCTGCGGCAGGACGGGGGCGCCCTCGATGGCGTCGATGGCCAGCAGGGCGTGGTTGGTGACGACCACCTCGGCCAGCTTGGCGCGCTCGCGGGCCATCTCCGCGAAGCACTCGGCGCCGTACGCGCACTTCGACGCGCCGAGGCACTCCCGTGAGGACACCGACACCTGGGCCCAGGCCCGGTCCGAGACACCGGGGGTGAGGTCGTCCCGGTCGCCGGTCTCGGTCTCGTCCGACCAGTCGCGCAGGCGCAGCAGGTCCTGGCCCATCTTGCTGGTGGGCGCGGCCGCCTCGAACTGGTCGAAGAGGCCCTCCTCCTCGTCCTGCGGGACTCCTTCGTGCAGGCGGTGCAGGCAGAGGTAGTTCGATCTGCCCTTGAGCATCGCGAACTCCGGGCGGCGGCGCAGCAGCGGATGCAGTGCGTCGACCGTACGCGGCAGATCCCGCTCCACGAGCTGGCGCTGGAGGGCCAGGGTGGCCGTAGCCACCACCACCTTCTCCCCGTGCGCGAGCGCGGGCACGAGGTAGCCCAGCGACTTACCGGTGCCGGTGCCGGCCTGGACGAGCAGATGCGATCCGCCGTCGATGGCCTCCGCGACGGCTTCGGCCATGGCCACCTGGCCGGGACGCTCCGCCCCGCCGACAGCGGCGACGGCGGCGTGCAGGAGTTCGGGGAGAGAGGGCTTCGTCATAGCGCGACCACCCTACGGCTCGGCACTGACAATCGGGGGATCGCGCAGGTGGTCGGGGAGGTGGAGGGGGCTGGAGAGGAGACGGAGGGAGGCGGTGGCTGTGACTGTGGCGGAGTCAAGGTGTGGGGTTCTCGGGTTCGGGAGCGGTGGGGTTCGGGAGTGACGGGGCTCGGCGCGACGGGGTTCGGAGAAGTCGGAGGAACAGGGGAAGAGAAGTCGGAGGAAATGGAGGAGCCGGCGGGAACCGATGCGATTCCCGAGGCGTTCCATCTGTGACGGCCCGATTTCGGAGCGTCACGAGACATCACACAGCTTCCGGTCCCTGACCATGAGGGCGGCCCGTTTGGCGGGAAGGTCGACCTCGGCGGAGAACCGGAAGCCCGCACTCAGGAAAGCGGCGACGGAGGGGGTGTTGCGAAGGTCTGGTTCAGCGATGACACGAGTACATGCGAGCCACTCGTTCAGTACGAGATCGACGACGGCTCGGAGCAGCAGACTGCCGAGTCCTCGTCCCCGGTCGGTCTTCGCGCCGACGAGGAGATGGATCCCGATGTCGTGGGGCCGCGCCGGATAGTGGCGGGCCAGCGGATCGAGGTCCGCCCGGTAGATCTCCCAGTAACTCATCGGCGTGTCCGCCAGCACGCCCAGGCACGGAACGCTGTGCCCGCCGTCGGCGAACTGCCGGCGCAGATGCCCCTCGGTCACGGACCTGGGCCCCGCCAGTTCCCAGAACTCCGCGACCTCGGGGTCGTTCATCCAACGCTCGACGCGGGCGAGGTCCCGCTCGATGCGCACGGGCACCAGACGGAACACGCCGGCGGGCGTGACCGCCGAGCGCCAGTCACCGGCAGGGAAGGGGGCTGACGCGGACACGGGCCGGGCTCCTCTCGGCGGTGGTGGGGCAGGGCGGGGGTCGGTTCAGGGCTTGCGGTCGGCTCTGCGATGGGTTCTGCGGTCGGCTCTGCGGTGGGTTCAGGAATGCAGACGATGAAGGGGGTTGGTGATGGTGATGTAGACGGACTGGGTGTCCACGGGGCCGACGAGTTCGTCCAGACCGTGCAGCCGGGTCAGCAGATTGGCCTTGCAGCGCAGTGTGGGTGAGTCGAGCAGTCGGGCGGGCAGGGTGCTGCGCAGCCGGTCGGGGCCGGAGGCGGCGTCCGTGAGGAAGCGGCGGAACGCAGCGAGCAGAAGGCGCTCGTCGGCGAGCTTCTGGGAGCCGAAGGCGCCGATGAGTCCGAGCACGTTGTTGATGCCGAGGTAGTAGGCGAAGCGTTCGTCGGTCACCTCGTCGGAGACGAAGGTGTCGCTGCGCTCGCCGATGCCGGGCAGCCGGGCGTCGAGTTCCGCACGGCGGGATTCGCGGAAGTAGTAGCCCTGGTTGTCGCGGTAGCGGCCGCCCGCCGGCCAGCCGTCGGCGTCCAGCAGAAGCAGCGTGTTCTGCTGGTGCGCCTCCAGGGCGACGCCGGCTTCGCCGTCCAGCCACAGCACCGGGCGGACGACCTGCTCCAGGTACCGCAGGAACCACTCGGCGGCGACCGCCGCGCGCGGACGACCGGTCTTCTCGGCGAGGCGTGCGACAAGCGCGACCAGTCGGGAACTGTGGACTGGCAGGCGGTCCGCGGCCGGCCGCGGGTACGGACGGGGTGCGACGAGTCCGGCGACGCAGGTGACGTCGTCGGTCGGGGCGAACGGGTTGTGGCGGATGACGACGTCCAGGCCCGGCACCGGCTGGCCGTCCGGACCGTCGACCGCGAGCCAGGCCGGGTCACGGACGATGTCGAAGCCGGGGTGGGCCGACTGCCACTGCCTGACCAGGCCGGCGCGGAGCAGTCGGTGGACCTCGACGCCGCGGTGGAGTTCCTTGCGGAGGTTCTCACGACGGGAGTTGGTGATGCGCAGGCCCAGCGACAGCTTGAGCATCGCCGGGGCGCCGGAGCGATGGACGGTCCGGACCGAGGAGGTGGGGTGCCAGGGCGAACCGTGGGCACCGAGGTCGCGGAGCAGGCCGGCGTCGAGGAGGGCGGCGACGTCCGGCCGGTGCCGGGCTTCGCGGAGTTGCCAGGGGTGCATGGGCAGCGCCGCGTAGCCGTCGGGGAGCGGCAGTGCGGCATCGGCCAGCCGCGCCGTCACCCGGGCAGCGGGGATCGTACGGCCGCGGGCCGTCCACGCGGAGTCGGTGGCGAGTACGGAAGGAGCGACAGCGAGCCAATGGAGGAGGAAGGAGCCACGCGACTCGGGTGAGTAGAGACGCGCTTCGGCGTCGGAGAGGCCCTCTCGGCTCTTCGGGGTCGGGTGCAGGGGGTGGCCGAGGACCAGTGCCTGCTCTGCGGAGAGGAACAGGTCGGATCCGTCGGCCGGGTGTTCCCGGCGCTCGCTGATGAAAGCGGCGGTGCGGCGGACGGAGTCGGCGACGCGGGCCACGAGGTCGGGCGCTTCTTGGGCCAGCGCCTTGTGGGCGGGCTCGGTGCCCGGGGTCTCTCGGGACAGCAGGGCCGCGAGTGTGATCGCGTCCACGGGTGGGGCCTGGTCGGGGGTGTCGGCGAGACGCGGGGGGCCGAAGCGGTGGCAGCCGGTCGGGGACCAGTGGAGGACGGGGGTGAGCAGTGCGGTTCCGCTGGCGGGGAGCGGAATGCGCAGGGTCCCGTCAGCGGGTGCGGGGAGGTCCGTCTCGCGGACCCAGCAGCGCAGCAGGTTCTCGACGGCCGCGGCCTGGGCGGCCGTGTGCGGGTCGGGGTGGTCAAGGACGTCGGGGAGGTCGTTCGAGGTGGGTGTCGAAGCCGAGGGCGAGGCGGGACTTGGAGGGCTTGTCGAAAGGGCGGTGGTGGGCAGCGATGTTTCGATGTGCAGGGTCTCGGCCTGGCGGCGCGGGGCCGGGAAGGAGGCAGGCGGTGTGGAGGTGGGGACCGCGGGCTGTGGGGAGGTGGTCAAGGTCGCTCCTCGTGACGTGGGGCCGGGGCCGGCCGGCTCTGCCGGATGAGGGGGTGATCCGTGGGGGCGGCGCCGACGGCGTGGGCGTGGGCCACCGCAGTCATCGCGTCGGCCAGGCGGTCGAGCACGGCCGCCGCCTGTTCGTCGGTGATCGTCAGCGGCGGGAGCAGCCGGACGACGCTGGCGTGGCGGCCGCCGAGTTCGACGATCAGACCGCGGCGCAGACACTCCTGCTGAAGGGCGGCGGCGAGGCCGGGGGCCGCCGGGTGCGGGCCCTGAGCAGGGGGCGAGATGGGGTCCATGCGGAGGGCGTCCGTCATGCTCGCGCGTTCCCCCGCCGGGTCGACCAGTTCGAGGCCGATCATGAGGCCGCGTCCGCGGACGTCACCGATGCAGGGGAAGTCCGCGGCCAGGCCGCAGAGTTGGTCGAGGAGGCGGGAGCCCAGGGTGGCCGCGCGGTGGGCGAGGTCGTTCTCGCGCACGTAGGCGAGGGTGGCCGTGCCGGCGGCCATGGCGAGTTGGTTGCCGCGGAAGGTGCCGGCGTGGGAGCCCGGTTCCCAGACGTCGAGGTCGTCGCGGTAGACGACGACGGCCAGGGGCAGGCTGCCGCCGATGGCCTTGGAGAGGACCATGACGTCGGGGGTGACCCCGCTGTGTTCCACCGCCCAGAAGGCGCCGGTGCGGCCGACGCCCGTCTGGACCTCGTCGGCGATGAGCGGGATCGAGCGGTCGGCGGTGAGCTGCCGCATGCGGCGCATCCAGGCGTCGGGGGCGGGGATGACGCCGCCCTCGCCCTGGACGGGTTCGAGGATCATCCCGGCGGGTGGGCGGACCCCGGACTTGGGGTCGTCGAGGAGGGATTCGGTCCAGCGGGCGGCGAGTTCGGCACCGGTCTCGCCGCCGACGCCGAACGGGCAGCGGTAGTCCTGGGGATAGGGCAGGCGTGTCACCCGCACGTCGGAGGCGCCTCCGGAGGCTTCGAGGGATCCGGCGGTCATGCCGTGGTAGGCGCCGGTGAAGGCCAGGACGCCGGTACGGCCGGTGGCGGCGCGGACCAGTTTGAGCGCGGCCTCGACGGCGTCCGTGCCGGCCGGGCCGCAGAACTGCACGCGCGCGTGATCGGCAAGCCCGGGCGGCAGGGTGCGGAACAGCTCGGTGATGAACGCGTCCTTGACGGGGGTAGCGAGGTCGAGGACGTGCAGGGGCGCGCCCGAGTCGAGGACCTTGCGGATGGCCTCCAGCACAACGGGGTGGTTGTGGCCGAGCGCGAGAGTTCCGGCGCCGGACAGGCAGTCGAGGTAGCGGCGGCCGTCGGCACCCTCGATGGTCAGTCCGCGGGCACGGACGGGCACGATCGGCAGGGCACGTGCGTAGGTGCGCGCCGCGGACTCGCGCGCCGACTGGCGCCGCAGGATCCCCTCGTGCGCGCGGCGTGCGCCCCCCAATCCGGACACCGGTCCCGACACCGGTCCCGATACGGGCCCCGACACAGGTCCAGATACAAGTCCCGACACCAGGCCCGACGCGACACCGCCCCCGCCGGCATCCGCCTCACCGAGGGTCCCCGCTCCCGCTGGATCCCTCTCCGCGGTGTCTCCACCTGCCAGGGCTCTGCCTGCCGTGTCCCTCCCCGCCGCATCTCCCTCCGCCAAAGATTCGGTCACCGTCAAGGCTTCCCCGCCCTCCCCGTCGTCCAGAGGCACGTCGGTGCGTCACGCAGAAGGCCGGGATGCCGAGACATCGAGAGGTCGAGATGCCGGAATCGCGAACGTGAGGCCGGGCACCGACGGCCGGCCTCATCGCTACCAACCGCGGAGTGCGCAACGGGTTACGGGTTGCTTCAAGATCCTTGCCGTGACGGAACCGTTGCCGTTCCGTGGGGAGTACCGCACAGCGAACGCATATCGTGTGGTGCCGTCGCACCTGGCCGTGAGCCCGCGCGAACTCGCCCTGAGCCGAGGACGAGTTCACGCGAGGAATCGGACCGGCGGCTCCAAGTTCGTTGACAGCAGGGGGAGTTAAGACCATGCGATCCATACGGCCGTCGTTCACCGTTCGCCGAGGGGGGACCGCGCGCCGCAGGACCTCCCCCGTGCTGGGCGCCCTCGCCCTCGTCTCGGTGCTCGCGCTCACCGCGACCGCCTGTGATTCGGGCGACACCGACGTCGACGGTCAGGCCGGTGCCACGGCCACGGCCGGCGGCACCGGAGAGCTCAAGATCCCGGACGACATCAAGGACCGGCTCAAGGAACACGGGATCGATCTCGACAAGTGGAAGAACGGCGCCTGGAAGAAGTGGGACAAGGACGACTGGCTGCGTGAGGCGCAGGACTACATCAACCCCATCATCGAGGGGCTGTGGGACCCGGACCGGATGCGGGACGCCGAGGACCCGGACCGCGGGGTCGACGACAACGACCTCACCGGTGACCAGGGCGTGACCGACCCGACGCCGCAGCCGGTGGACGCGCGCGCGGTGGCGACGAAGTACCATGCCAACGCCCCCGAGGCGGGCAAGGTGTTCTTCGACTCCCCCGAGGGCACGATGGTGTGCTCGGCGACGGTCGTGCAGGACCCGGCCCACCCCGGCAAGTCCAACATGGTGTGGACGGCGGGCCACTGTGTGCACGCGGGCAAGAGCGGCGGCTGGTACCGCAACATCGCCTTCGTGCCGTCGTACAACGACTCCGGCCTGTCGGACCAGGAGCTCCAGACGGCGACCAAGGAGCAGGTGGCTCCGTACGGTGTCTGGTGGGGCGACTGGGCGCGGACCTCGGACCAGTGGATCGCGCAGGGCGGGCAGACCGGCGGTGACGGTGCCTCGTACGACTTCGCGGTCATCCATGTGACGCCGGAGGACGGCTCCGGCAAGTCCCTGGAGGAGACGGTCGGTTCCGCGCTGCCGGTGGACTTCAACGCGCCCGCGGTGCCGAAGGTGAACAGCATCACCGCGACGGGATACCCGGCGGCGAAGCCGTTCGACGGGCAGAAGCTGTACCAGTGCCAGGACAAGCCGGGACGGCTGTCGATCAACGCCTCGGACCCGACGATGTACCGGATCGGCTGCACGATGACCGGTGGTTCCTCCGGCGGCGGCTGGGTGGCCGCGGGAGCGGACGGCAAGCCCGCGCTGGTGTCCAACACCTCGATCGGCCCGGTGACGTCGGGCTGGCTCGCGGGGCCGCGACTGGGTGAGGTGGCCAAGGGTGTGTTCGACTCGGTGAGCGACAAGTTCGCCGGCCAGTAGCAGCAAGGCAGACAGCCCGGAGCCCCGCGCCCTGTGACAGGGTGCGGGGCTCCGGGCTGTCGTACTCGCCTCAGGCGCTCGCCCTCGGGCGCTCGCCGTCGGGCGCTCGCCGTCGGGCCGTCGGTCAGACCGCCGAGGCGGCCGACGCGGCCGAGGCCGCGGACGGCACGTACGGTGCGAGGTCCGCCGCGAGTTCCTCGTGGACCCGGACCTTGAGCAGGGTGCCCTCCGCCGTGTGCTCCTCGGAGATCACCTCGCCCTCGGTGTGGGCGCGGGCGACCAGCTTGCCGTGGGTGTACGGCACGAGGGCCTCGATCTCGACCGAGGGCCGCGGCAGCTCGTTGTCGATGAGCGCGAGCAGCTCCTCGATGCCCTGGCCGGTACGGGCCGAGACCGCGATGGAGCGCTTCTCGATCCGCATCAGCCGCTGGAGGGTCAGCGGGTCCGCCGCGTCCGCCTTGTTGATCACGACGATCTCGGGCACGCCGGTGGCGCCGACGTCCCGGACGACCTCGCGCACGGCGGCGAGCTGTTCCTCCGGGTTGGGGTGCGAGCCGTCCACCACGTGCAGGATGAGATCGGCCTCGCCGACCTCCTCCATGGTGGAGCGGAACGCCTCGACCAGGTGGTGCGGCAGATGCCGGACGAATCCGACCGTGTCCACCAGCGTGTAGAGCCGGCCGCTCGGTGTCTCGGCCCGGCGCACGGTCGGGTCGAGGGTCGCGAACAGGGCGTTCTCGACGAGGACGCCCGCGCCGGTGAGACGGTTGAGCAGGGACGACTTGCCGGCGTTGGTGTAGCCCGCGATGGCGACCGAGGGCACCTTGTGGCGCTTGCGCTCCTGGCGCTTGATCTCGCGGCCGGTCTTCATCTCCGCGATCTCCCGGCGCATCTTCGCCATCTTCTCGCGGATCCGCCGCCGGTCCGTCTCGATCTTGGTCTCACCGGGACCACGGGTGGCCAGGCCGCCGCCCTTGCCGCCGCCCATCTGACGGGACAGGGACTGACCCCAGCCTCGCAGCCGCGGCAGCATGTACTGCATCTGCGCGAGCGCGACCTGCGCCTTGCCCTCTCGGGACTTGGCGTGCTGGGCGAAGATGTCGAGGATCAGGGCCGTACGGTCGATGACCTTGACCTTGACGACGTCTTCGAGGTGGATGAGCTGGCCGGGGCTCAGCTCACCGTCACAGATGACGGTGTCCGCGCCCGTCTCGATCACGATGTCGCGCAGTTCGTCGGCCTTGCCGGAGCCGATGTAGGTGGCCGCGTCGGGCTTGTCGCGGCGCTGGATGACGCCGTCGAGCACCAGCGCGCCCGCGGTCTCCGCGAGGGCGGCCAGCTCCGCGAGGGAGTTGTCCGCGTCCTGCGCGGTCCCCGTGGTCCAGACACCGACGAGGACGACCCGCTCCAGACGGAGCTGGCGGTACTCGACCTCGGTGACGTCCTCGAGTTCGGTGGAGAGGCCCGCTACGCGGCGCAGGGCCGCGCGCTCGGAGCGGTCGAACTGCTCGCCGTCCCGCTCTCCGTCGATCTCGTGGCTCCAGGCGACGTCCTCTTCCATCAGGGCATCGGCCCGAAGACCTTCGGGGTAGGCGTGCGCCAAGCGCTTGGCGTCCTGGGAAGGGGAAGAAGAGGAGGTCATTGGATCCTTACGTCGTTGGGGATGCCGATACGGCGGTCCTTCACGTGGAACAACGCACGAGCGCTCCGGGAGATTCCCGTGACCCGTGCCGCGCCGACCGGACGATGGTCGCACGGGACGCCCCGTCTCGTCACCGTGTTATTCCGGGGCCGGTGCACGGGCCTACTTGGCAGCCGGTGCGGCGGTCTCCCAGTCGGCGTGGCCGGGCATCGGCGGGGTCTTCTCGCCGTACAGCCATGCCTGGAAGAAGGCGTCGAGGTCGCGTCCGGAGATCTTCTCGGCGAGGCGCCTGAAGTCGTCCGTGGTGGCGGTGGAGTCCCGGTGTTCCTGGACCCAGGCGCGTTCGAGCTGCTCGAAGGAGCGGGTGCCGATCTCCTCACGCAGCGCGAACAGGACGAGGGCCGCGCCGTCGTAGATGTTGGGGCGGAAGATGCCGATCTTCTGGCCTGCCTGCGGCGGCTTGGGGAGCGCGGGAGGTCCGCCGGCGGCGCGCCAGCGGTCGGACGCGCCGTACGCCGCCTTCATGCGCGCCTCCAGGGTGCGGCCCGCCTTCTCCTCCGCGTAGAGGGCCTCGTACCAGGTGGCGTGGCCCTCGTTGAGCCAGACGTCGGACCAGGTGCGCGGGCTGACGCTGTCGCCGAACCACTGGTGGGACAGCTCGTGGACCATGATCGACTCGATGTACCACGCGGGGTAGCCGGGCTCGGTGAACAGGTGCTTCTCGAAGAGGGAGAGGGTCTGTGTCTCCAGTTCGAAGCCGGTGGTCGCCTCGGCCATGAGGACGCCGTAGGTCTCGAAGGGGTAGGGGCCGACCTTGCTCTCCATCCAGGCGATCTGGTCGGGGGTCTTCTTCAGCCAGGGTTCGAGCAGCTCGCGGTCCTTGGTGGGGACCACGTCACGGATGGGCAGCGCGTGCGGGCCCTCGCGGTGGACGACGCTGGAGCGGCCGATGGACACCTGGGTGAGTTCGGTGGCCATGGGGTGCTGTGTGCGGTACGTCCAGGTGGTCGAGCCGCCCTCCCGGTCGACACCGGCCGGTAGCCCGTTGGCGACGGCGGTGTAGCCGTCGGGCGCGGTCACCCTGATCGTGAAGAGCGCCTTGTCGGAGGGGTGGTCGTTGCAGGGGAAGACCAGGTGGGCGGCGTCGGCCTGGTTGGCCATGGCGAGGCCGTCCGCGGTGCGCACCCAGCCGCCGTCCCTGCCGTCGGCGCCGACCGGATCGCTGGTGTGCCGCACGGTCACACGCGTCCAACTGCCGGTCGCCAGCGGGTCGCGCGGGGTGACGACGAGGTCGTCGCCGGCGCTGGTGAAGGCGGCGGGTTCGCCGTCGACCTCGACCGATTCCACCGTGCCGTGGGCGAAGTCGAGGTTGATCCGCTCCAGGGCGGTCGTCGTCCAGGCGTCGATGGTGGTGACGGCCTGGAGGGGCTCGGTGTTGCTGCCGGGATAGGTGAAGGAGAGGTCGTACGACGCCACGTCGTACCCGGGGTTGCCCAGGTACGGGTAGAGGCGGTCGCCGACGCCCAGCGGGGCCGCCGGGGCACTCGCGGCGACGAGACAGACGGAGACGGCCGAGGCGAGCAGCGCGGACTTCAGCCGACGGGAGGTCGCCGGACGAGGGCGGACACGGGGACCGTCAAAAGCCCGGGGACCGGCAGAGGAACGGAGACCGGCGAAGGAACGGAGACCGGCGAAGGACAAGGACAGAGGGCGGCGGGACGCGTGGCGGAGGGTGAGCGGCATGCACCACCGCTACCAGCGCGTCCGTACCCCACGGCGGCGGCGCGCGCCCGGCCCACCCGAACGGGTTGCGCACGCGCGTGTGCGGTGACACGGGCGACGGGGCGTGGGCGCCCGACCCGTACGCCGGCGGGGAAGACCGGCTCAGGCCGTTGGCGCGTGGTGCCGGGCGCGGTCGACGTCGTACACGCCGGGGACGTTGCGCATGGCGCGCATCAGGGTGGGGAGGTGGGCCGCGTCGGGGAGTTGGACGGTGTACGTGTGGCGGACGCGTTGCTGGGTCGGCGGTTCGACGGTCGCGGAGACGATCTCGGCGCCCTCCAGGGCCATCGCCTCGGTGAGGTCGGCGAGCAGATGGGGGCGGCCGAACGATTCAGCGACCAGGGTGACCCGGCATCCGGTGGTGTCTCCCCAGCTCACGTCGACCGCCGCGCGCCCCGCGTCCGCCATGCGCGCCACGGCGGCGCACTCGGCGCGGTGCACGGTCACCACGCCGCCGCGCACCGCGAAGCCGGTGACCTCGTCGGGCGGTACGGGGGTGCAGCACCCGGCGAGCCGTACGCTCGCGTCGGGCCGGTCCACGACGGTGATCGCGGCCGCCGGCCGGGACGCCTGGCCCCCGGGGGCGGCGGGGGCGACGGCATCCGGAGCCTGCGCGTCCGTGCCGGACGGCTCGGACACGGCCCCCGCGAGAGCCTCGCCGCCCGCGGAGTCGTCGGCGGGGTCGTCGGCGCGGTCGGTCTCGGCCGGCGCCGGGTGGGTCGCGAGCCAGCGCTGGATGGCGATGCGCGCGGCGGGGGTGTGGGCGTGGTCCAGCCACTCCCGGGAGGGCTCGGAGGCCGGGTCCTGGCCCATCAGGAGCTGCACGGTGTCGCCGTCCCGCAGCACGGTGCTCAGGGTGGCGAGCCGGCCGTTCACACGGGCGCCCATGCACGCGTGCGCGTCCTCGCCGTACTGCGCGTACGCGGCGTCCACGCAGGTGGCGCCGTCGGGCAGGCCGAGGGTGCCGCCGTCGGGGCGGAAGACGGTGATCTCGCGGTCCTGGGCGAGGTCCTCGCGCAGGGTGGACCAGAAGGTGTCGGGGTCGGGCGCGGCCTCCTGCCAGTCGAGGAGGCGGGAGAGCCAGCCGGGCCGGGTGGGGTCGACGCGCTCGTCGACACGCTCCTCGTCGGCCGGGACCGCCTCGCGGGGCTGGTCCTCGGGGGAGGCGACGTAGGGGTTGCCGAGCGCGACGACTCCGGCCTCGGCGACCTTGTGCATCTGGTGGGTGCGGATGAGGACTTCGGCGACCTGGCCGTCCTCGCGGGCGACGGCGGTGTGCAGCGACTGGTAGAGGTTGAACTTGGGGACGGCGATGAAGTCCTTGAACTCCGAGACGACGGGCGTCATACAGGTGTGGAGTTCGCCGAGGACGCCGTAACAGTCCGCGTCCTCGTTGACCAGGACGAGCAGCCGGCCGAAGTCGCAGCCGCGCAGCCGTCCGCGCTTGCGGGAGACGCGGTGGACGGAGACGAAGTGCCGTGGCCGGATGAGGACTTCGGCCGGGATGTCGGCGTCGCGCAGGACCGTGCGCATGGCGTCGGCGAACTCGGCGAGCGGGTCGTCGGCCTGGGAGGCGTTGCCGGCGATGAGTTCGCGGGTGTGCTCGTACTCCTCGGGGTGCAGGATCGCGAAGACGAGGTCTTCCAGTTCCGTCTTGAGGGCCTGGACGCCGAGGCGTTCGGCGAGCGGGATGAGGACGTCACGGGTGACCTTGGCGATGCGGGCCTGCTTCTCGGGGCGCATCACGCCGAGAGTGCGCATGTTGTGCAGCCGGTCGGCGAGTTTGATCGACATCACGCGCACGTCGTTGCCGGTGGCGACGAGCATCTTGCGGAAGGTCTCTGGCTCGGCGGCGGCGCCGTAGTCGACCTTCTCCAGTTTGGTGACGCCGTCGACGATGAACCGCACCTCGGCGCCGAACTGTTCGCCGACCTGATCGAGTGTCACATCGGTGTCCTCGACGGTGTCGTGCAGCAGTGAGGCCGTCAACGTCGTGGTCTCCGCGCCGAGTTCGGCGAGGATCAGGGTCACGGCGAGCGGGTGCGTGATGTAGGGCTCGCCGCTCTTGCGCATCTGGCCGCGGTGCGAGGACTCGGCGAGCACATAGGCGCGGCGCAGGGGTTCGAGGTCGGCGTCGGGGTGGTGGGCGCGGTGGGCCTCGACGACATGGCCGATCGCGTCGGGCAGCCGGCCGCGGGAGGCGGTGCCGAGCAGGGCGGCCCGGCCCAGGCGGCGCAGGTCGATCCTGGGCAGGCTGCGCCTGCGGGACACGGCGGGTACGACCGGGCCTGGGGTCGCAGGGTTCGTGGCCTCCGCACTCATGGGCACCTCCGGCTGCGTGGACCGGCGGACGGGGTGTCCCAGGGCGGACACGGCTCAGGGGACAGGTGATGTCCCCCGTCCGGGCCGGTGCTTGATGCTACCGACCCCATCACGCGCGACAGACCGCCTCTCGCCCAGCGTGAAACGGATCACCCATTCGAGCGACGATCCAGGGGTTTACTGTTTTGCGCCACTCGAACGGGGACGGTCGGCCATTTCGAACCCTTGCCCGAGACCCGAGGATGCCATCCGTGCACCTCGGGACCGCGGGGCCTCCGATGCGAAGCCGAGCCGCCGTCAGCGGACGGCGCTTTCCAGCCACTCCGGGTCGATCTCCCCTGTGGCGACGATCACGGCGGGGCCGGTCATCTCGACCTCGCCGTCCGGCCGTTCGGTGATGACGAGCCGTCCGCCGGGGACGTCCACGGTGTAGGTGACCGGGGTGCCGGTGACGGCCGGGTCGGCGCCGTCCCGCCGGGCGGTGGCGACGGCGACGGCGCACGCGCCGGTGCCGCAGGAGCGGGTCTCGCCGGAGCCGCGCTCGTGCACGCGCAGGGCGACGTGCCGGGGGCCGCGGTCGACGACGAACTCGACGTTGACCCCGTCCGGGTACGCGGCGGCGGGGCTGAACGGCGGCGGGGAGTGCAGGTCGCCCGCGTGCGCGAGGTCGTCGACGAAGGCCACGGCGTGCGGGTTGCCCATGTTCACGTTGCGCGCGGGCCAGCTCCGCTCGCCGACACTGACCGTGACCTCGCCCTCGGGGAGACGGGCGCGGCCCATCCCGACGGTCACGTCCCCGTCCTTGGCGAGGTGGACGCTCTTGATGCCCCCGCGCGTGGCGACGGTGAGATCACCCTCGGTGGCCAGCCCGGCGTGCTGGAGGTAGCGGGCGAAGACGCGTACGCCGTTGCCGCACATCTCGGCGATCGAGCCGTCGCTGTTGCGGTAGTCCATGAACCACTCGGCCTCGGCGGCCATCTCCCGGGCCTCCGGGTGGGCCGCGGACCGCACGACGTGCAGCAGGCCGTCCCCGCCGATGCCGGCGCGGCGGTCGCACAGGGCGGCGACGGCGGCCGGGGGCAGGTCGACGGTGTTCTCGGGGTCCGGGACGATCACGAAGTCGTTCTCGGTGCCGTGCCCCTTGAGGAAGGCGATCCGCGTGCTCATTCCTCGATCGTACGGGCTGCCACCGACAGCCAGGTCACGGGCGGGACGGCGGTCCGGTCACGGGGTGGGACGGCGGCCCGGTCCGGGGCGGGACGCCGGCCGGCGCGCGGGACAGCCCCCGGCGCAGGCCAGGCGGCCCGCACGCGCGCGTGCCGCTCAGCGGAGCCGGGCGACCCGCCAGACGGCGAGCACGGCCACGACGACGACCAGGAGGACGTAGGCCAGCACGACCCGCCAGTCCGGGCGGCGGCCGGAGCCGCGCGGGGGCAGCCCGGGCCACGTGTAACCCACGCGGCGCGCGGCCATCATTCCCCAGCCGGCCGCGCAGGAGCAGATCAGCAGCCCCAGCATGGCGATCACGGCCCCGCTGTCGCCGAAGTCGAAGGCGAGCGGGAAGGCGAACATCAGGGACCCGGTCGCGGAGAGCGCCACGATGGGCGCGAGCTGCCAGATCCGCAGCCGGCCGCGCGGGCGCAGCTCGACCTCGACCTCGGGCCCGCCCGCGAACATCTCCTCGGGCTCGGGACCGTCGTCGGTCACCCCACCGGTCTGGGTGTCGTCCGCCGCGTCCGGGGTCGCGGGGACCGCCCCGGGCTCCACTTCCCCCGGCTCGGGGGTGAGGTGCTCGGTGCCTGGTGCGGTGTCACGAGGGCCGGCCTCCATCGCCACGCGCCCTCCCAACTCGGACTCCACTTGGTCGATCGAAGCTCGATGATGGCACGGCGCCGGAGGCCCGGATGACGGCCTGGGCGTCCCGATGCCATGACGTGATCAGGCTGTAACCGGTCGTTCGACCAACGCCAGCGCAAGCCGCGGAAGTTCCGTGAGGTCCGCCGCCGCCCCACTCAACCAGTGCACCCGCGGATCGCGCCTGAACCACGAATCCTGACGGCGCGCGAAGCGTTTGGTGGCACGGACGGTCTCGGCGCGCGCCTCGTCCTCGGTGCACTCCCCGGCGAGGGCCGCGAGGACCTGCTGGTAGCCGAGCGCGCGGGACGCCGTACGCCCGTCGCGCAGGCCCCGCGCCTCCAGCGCGCGCACCTCGGCCACGAGCCCCTGGTCCCACATCCGGTCCACGCGGCGTGCGATGCGCTCGTCCAGCTCGGGACGCGCCACGTCGACACCGATCTGCACGGTGTCGTAGACCGAGTCGTGGCCCGGCAGATTGGCCGTGAAGGGCTTGCCGGTGATCTCGATCACTTCGAGGGCTCGGACGATACGGCGGCCGTTGCTGGGCAGGATGGCGTGCGCCGCCTCGGGGTCGGCGGCGGCCAGCCGGGCGTGCAGCGCGCCGGAGCCGCGCAGGGTCAGCTCCTCCTCCAGCCGGGCGCGGACCTCGGGGTCGGTGCCGGGGAACTCCAGGTTGTCGACGGCGCCGCGGACGTACAGGCCGGAGCCGCCGACGAGGACCGGCCAGCGGCCGTCGGCGAGCAGGGCGTCGATCCGGGCGCGGGCCAGCCGCTGGTACTCGGCGACGGAGGCGGTGACGGTGACGTCCCAGACGTCCAGCAGATGGTGCGGGACGCCGGCCCGTTCCTCGGGCGTCAGTTTGGCGGTGCCGATGTCCATCCCCCGGTAGAGCTGCATGGAGTCGGCGTTGACGACCTCGCCGCCGAGCCGTTGGGCCAGAAATACGCCCAGATCGGACTTTCCGGCCGCGGTCGGTCCGACGACGGCGATGACGCGGGGGGCGAGGGGTGCGCTGCTCACCGCACCAGTCTCCCAAACCCCGGACACCGCCCTCGAACGAGTTACGTGACGGCGCGTGTGCGGTGTCGTTGCCCGGGGCGGGATCCCGTCACCCGCGCGCGGGCGGTGACCCCGGTGGCGCAAAGAGACGCACCGGGTGACGCGGGATTTCGTCCGCACGAGTACCGTATGGAGTGAATATGGGCGTTTTGGAGCGACTTTTCGCAAGGTCGAAGGCTTCGAAGGCCACGGAGGCGGCCGCACGAGCCACCGGGGACGTCACGGAGGAACCCGTCGAGGAGGCGGTGTCCGCCGGGGCCGGACCGGAGGCGGAGGTGGAGGCGACCGAGGCCGGGGACCGCGCCGGGGCCGACACGGGGACGGAGACCGCGAGGACGGGGACGGAGCCGGAGCCGGGCACGCGCGCGGCGGGCGCCGTCGCGGTCACCGGTGCCGAGCCCGTGGAGATCCCCCGGCAGCAGTCCGCCGACGAGGTGGCCGACAGCGAGTCCGGCGAGAACGCCCGATCCTGACAGCACCCACGAGGGAAGGTGACCCATGGGTCTTTTGGACAATCTCAAGGCCAAGCTGGCGCCGGCCAAGGACAAGGTCTCTGACCTCGCGCACCAGCACGGGGACAAGGTCCATCACGGCATCGACAAGGCCGCCAAGGTCGTCGACGAGAAGACCAAGGGCAAGTACAGCGACAAGATCCACACCGGCACCGACAAGGCGAAGGGTGCCATGGACCGGATCGCGCACAAGGAAGGGCCCGGGGCGGGTGGCGGCGACACGTTCACCCCGCCGAAGTCCCCGCCGCCGGCGTCCTGAGCACGCCCGCCCCTGCATCGGCGACCGCGCCGCATACGGCGGTGCGGTCGCCGTGGCGCGCTACGACCAGGCCGCGACCACGTATCCGACGCCGTACGGAGCGTCCTCGTGGAGCAGGGTGCCGGTCAGGCCGGCGGGCTCGGCGGCGCCCGCGAGCACCTGCCAGGGGGCGCGGCCCGAGACCTGGAGTTCGCGGGCGAGGCCGGTGTCCAGGTCCCGCAGCGCCGCGAGGTCGGCGGCGCCCAGTGCGCGGGCGGCCGCCGCGTCGAAGGGTGCGGCGCGCTCGTCGAGGTAGCCGGGTGCCTTCAGCGTCCGGCAGGCGCTGGCGTCGCCCATCACCAGCAGAGCGACCCGCTCCGCCCGCGCGCCGATCTCCCGTCCGGCCTCGGCGCACGCCTCCGCCGTGAGCGACTCCGGCACACCGAGCGCCTCGATCGGCGCGTCCGCCCACCCGGTCCGCTCCAGCAGCCAGGCGGCGACGGCCAGCGAGGGCGGCAGCGCGGGGTCCGCGGGGGTGTCCGCGTCCGCACGGCCGAGGGTTACGGCGAGGTCGACGCCGAAGCCGCGGAACGAGCCTCTCGTGCCCTCCGCGCGGGCGCCGCTCCCGGCCTCGTCTGCGGGGCCGACGACCACGAGCAGGTCGGGGCGGGAGGCCGCCAGCACGGCCAGTGCGTCGGAGCAGGCGGCGCGCGCCGCGTCCAGTTCGGGTGCGGCGCCCGCGGCGACCTCGGGCACGAGGAGCGGCGGACAGGGGCAGACTGCGGCGGCGACAAGCATGTGCGGCAGGGTAACCCCAGGTGGGCGGCCCGTCGTCACGTCCCGGCCCGGTGGCGCCGCGCCGCCGTCGTACGCGCGCGTGTCAGACCCGGAGCCCGTCACCACGCGCGCGTGTCAGGTGCGGCCGCCCGCCCCACGCGCGTCAGTCGCAGCCGCAGCCGCTCGCCACGGCCGGCAGCGGGGCCGGGGCACCGATCTTCGGCAGGCCGAGCATGACGCCGGCCGGCTGGGCGGCCTTCTCGGCGGTGCGCTTCTCCCAGGCGTCGCCCGCGCGCGTGCGGCGCACACCGAGGACGGCGCCCTCGGCGAGGAGGTGGTGCGGGGCGGCGTAGGTGATCTCGACGGTCACGACGTCACCGGGGCGGACCTCCTGGTCCGGCTTGGTGAAGTGGACCAGGCGGTTGTCGGGGGCGCGGCCGGAGAGGCGGTGCGTGGCGCCGTCCTTGCGGCCCTCGCCCTCGGCGACCATCAGCTCCAGGGTGCGGCCGACCTGCTTCTTGTTCTCCTCCCAGGAGATCTCCTCCTGGAGGGCGACGAGACGCTCGTAGCGCGCCTGGACGACCTCCTTGGGGATCTGGTTCTCCATGGTCGCGGCCGGGGTGCCGGGCCGCTTGGAGTACTGGAAGGTGAACGCCTGCGCGAAGCGGGCCTCCCGGACGACGTGCAGGGTCTGCTCGAAGTCCTCCTCGGTCTCGCCGGGGAAGCCGACGATGATGTCGGTGGTGATCGCGGCGTGCGGGATGGCGGCGCGGACCTTCTCGATGATCCCGAGGTAGCGCTCCTGGCGGTAGGAGCGGCGCATCGCCTTGAGGACCGGGTCGGAGCCGGACTGGAGCGGCATGTGGAGCTGCGGCATCACGTTCGGCGTCTCGGCCATCGCGGCGATGACGTCGTCCGTGAAGTCGCGCGGGTGCGGGGAGGTGAAGCGGACCCGCTCCAGGCCCTCGATCGCCCCGCAGGCGCGCAGCAGCTTGCTGAACGCCTCGCGGTCGCCGATGTCGGAGCCGTACGCGTTGACGTTCTGCCCGAGCAGGGTGATCTCGGAGACGCCCTCGCCGACGAGGGCCTCGATCTCGGCGAGGATGTCGCCGGTGCGGCGGTCCTTCTCCTTGCCGCGCAGCGCCGGGACGATGCAGAAGGTGCAGGTGTTGTTGCAGCCGACGGAGATCGACACCCACGCCGCGTAGGCGCTCTCGCGGCGGGTGGGCAGCGTGGAGGGGAACGCCTCCAGCGACTCGGCGATCTCGACCTGCGCCTCTTCCTGCACGCGCGCGCGTTCCAGCAGCACGGGGAGCTTGCCGATGTTGTGCGTGCCGAAGACGACGTCCACCCAGGGCGCCTTCTTGACGATGGTGTCGCGGTCCTTCTGGGCGAGACAGCCGCCGACCGCGATCTGCATGCCCGGGCGGGACGCCTTGCGGGGGGCGAGGCGGCCGAGGTTGCCGTAGAGGCGGTTGTCGGCGTTCTCGCGCACCGCGCAGGTGTTGAAGACGACGACGTCCGCGTCGCCGTCCGAGCCCTCGGGGGCGCGCACGTATCCGGCGTCCTCAAGCAGTCCGGACAACCGCTCGGAGTCATGGACGTTCATCTGGCACCCATAGGTGCGGATTTCATAGCTCTTGGGTGCTTGAACGTCCACTGCGAGGCTCCGGTCGCTGCTGCTGGTCATGCATCAAGGGTAGGCGCTCGCCACGGGGGTCCCGGCCGGGCGGGTGGGGCGGCCCCGGCCCGGCCTCATTCCTCCGGGGTCTCCGGGTCCTCCGCGTCGTCCGAGATGCGCAGCAGGGCGAGCGTGATGTTGTCGGGGCCGCCCTCGGCCATCGCCGCCTTCCACAGTTCGAAGGCGGCACGCGCGTCGTCGTACTCGCGCAGCACCTCCTCGATCGTGTCCTGCGGGACGGGGTCGGTCAGTCCGTCGCTACAGACGAGGTAGCGGTCGCCGTGGGCCAGCGGGAAGGCGGTCACATGGGCCTGGACGGGACGGAAGTCGGGGCTGCCGCCGAGGCACTGGGTGACCACGGACGTCGTGCGCTGCCCGGGGGCGAGCGGCGGGCTGTCGTCGACGCTGACCTGGCGCAGGCCGTCGTCGTGGACGGCGAGGACCCGGCTGTCGCCGACGTTGAAGACGAGCAGGTCGTCGGCGCGTACGACCACTCCGGCGACCGTGGTCCCCATGCCGGCGAGGTCGCCGCCCGCGTCGCCGCCGGCCGCCTGGTACACGGCACGGTTGCAGGTGTCGAGGGTGTCGCGGACGGTGCCCTCGTCGGTCAGGACGGGGCCGATGGACGCGAGCCGGCGGACCACCAGTCCGCTGGCCACGTCACCGCGGGGGTGCCCGCCGAGCCCGTCGGCGACGGCCACGACCAGGGGTGAGCCGAGGGGGAACACCAGGGTCTGCGGGTTCTCGGTCACCGTCGCGCACAGGGTCCACGGTCCGGCGACGAGGCTGTCCTCGTTCCGGTCCCGGAGCAGTCCGGGGTGGCTCAGCGCTGTCACGGCGACATGCGGCATGACTCAAGGGTAGGTGGAACCGGTGACATCGGGGGCGTCGGCCTTGGCGGTGCGGGTCTCCAGGGCGCGCAGGACGGCGACCATGTCCTCGCCGCCGTGGCCCTGGTCGACGGTCTCGCCGTAGAGGGTGTGGCAGACGTCGAGGAGGGGTGAGGCGAGGCCGGCGGCGCGGGCGGCCTCGGCGATCAGCCGGTTGTTCTTCAGGACGTCCGCGGCCGCCGCTTGGACGGCGAAGTCGCGGGTCAGCAGCTTGGGGGCCTTCACCCGGGAGACGGCACTGGCCATCGGTCCGGCGTCGAGGACGTCCCGGAGCAAGCTCTGGTCGAGTCCGTGCCGGTCGGCGAAGTGGAACGCCTCGGTCAGCCCTGTGACCAGGGTGATCAGGAAGAGGTTCACGGAGAACTTCATCAGCAGCGCGCCCGGTACGGCACCGCAGTCGAACGTCTCGCGGCACATCGGGGCCAGCAGGGGCCGCACCGCCGCGAGGGCGTCGTCGTCGCCCGCCAGCATCGCCACGAGTTCGCCCTGTTCGGCGGGGGTGCGGGACCCGGAGACCGGCGCCTCGACGTACCGTCCGCCGGCCGCCCGGACGTCGTCCCGCAGGCCCGCCGAGTACGCGGGCGAGGTGGTGCCCATGTGGACGACGGTGCGTCCGGTGACCCGCGGGGCGAAGTCGGGGGTGCCGCGTGCGAGCACCGCGTCCACGGCGGTCTCGTCGGCCAGCATCAGGAACACCGTCCCCGCCCGCGCGAACACCTCGGCGGGGCCGGCCGCGACCTCCGCGCCCGCCTCACGCAGGGGTGCGGTGCGGGCCGGGGTGCGGTTCCAGACGACGAGGGGGGTTCCGGCGCGGGCGAGGTTGAGCGCCATGGGCCGGCCCATGACACCGAGGCCGATGAAACCCAGGCGGTCGCACATGACGGACCCTCCGTGCGGGGCGCTCGACTATGACAGTGGTCATAGTAGCCCCTGCTATGACGACGGTCATAGGCTGAGGGGAAGCTGTGGGGCGACGAACCGGGAGGTCGGGATGGCGGTGTCCGAACGGGGCCCACGGGAGCGGATGGTCTTCAGCGCGGCCCAGCTCATCCGGCGCGACGGGGTCGCCTCGACGGGGATGCGGGAGGTCGCCGAGCACGCGGGGGCGCCGCGCGGATCCCTCCAGCACTACTTCCCCGGCGGCAAGGAACAACTGGTCAACGAGGCGGTGGGCTGGGCCGGCCGCTACGCGGGCAACCGCGTCGCCCGCTTCGTGGCGTCGCTCCCTGAGCCGACGCCGAGCGGCCTGTTCGCGGCGATGGTCCGGCAGTGGACCGACGAGTACGAGACGACCGGCTTCGCGGGCGGCTGCCCGGTGGCCGCCGCCACGGTGGACCGCGCGGAGTCGTCCACCTCCACCCGCGAGGCGGCGTCGTCCGCGTTCACGGGCTGGAGCGGAGCGGTGGCCGGGGCCTTGGAGGACATGGGCGTCCCGGCCGATCGCTCCGCCGCGCTGGCCACCCTGATGATCAGCACCTTGGAGGGCGCGATCCTGCTCTCCCGCGCCGAACGGGACGTCCGCCCGCTCACAACGGTGGCCCGGGAACTGGGGCCGCTGCTGGACGGGGCGGTGGGGCGGGGCGGGTGAGGGGGACGCCGAGACTGGGCGACTGAGAGCCCCGAGGAACGGCCGCTGCTACCCGAGCGAGGACACGAACTTGCCCAAGCGGGCGATTCCCTCGCGGAGTTCGTCGGCTGAGGCCGCGTAGGACAGGCGTACGTGGGTCTCGGCGGTGTGGGTGCCGAAGTCGCGGCCCGGGGTGAGGGCCACGTGGGCCTCCTGGAGGGCGCGTTCGCAGAACTGCCAGGACGTGAGGCCGGTGCCGCTGACGTCGAAGTAGACGTAGAACGCGCCGTCGGGCGGGACCGGGACCGGCAGTCCGATGCGCTCCAGGCCGTCGAGGACCAGCGCGCGGCGCTCGCCGAACTCCGCCCGGCGGGACTCGCAGACGGCGAGGGACTCGGGGGTGAAGCAGGCCAGCGCGGCGTGCTGGGCGGGGGCGGAGGCGCAGAGGAAGTAGTTCTGGGCCAGGCGTTCCAGCGCCGGCACGAGGGGTTCGGGGACCACGCACCAGCCGAGCCGCCAGCCGGTCATCCCGAAGTACTTCGAGAAGCTGTTGATGACGACGGCCCCGGGGTCGAGGGACAGCGCGCTGCGCGGCGGGCGGCCCCGCTCGTCGTGGTCGGCGAGGTCGAGGTAGATCTCGTCGACGAGGCGCCAGGCGTCGTGCTCGCGGGCGAGTTCGCAGATCGCGGCGAGTTCGGAGGTGGGGACGGAGGTGCCGGTGGGGTTCGACGGGGTGGCGACCATGACCCCGCGCGTCCGGTCCGTCCAGTGCGCCCGTACGGTCGCCGCGTCCAGTTGGTAGCGGGTCTCGGCCGTCGTCGGAACGAGACCGACGCGCGCGCCGAAGCTCTCGACGATCTGCCGGTTGCAGGGGTACGACGGGTCGGCGATGAGCACCTCGTCACCCGGGTCGACGAGCGCGGCGGTGGCCAGGACGAGCGCCGCCGAGGCACCGGCGGTGACGACGACCCGGGCCGGGTCCACGTCGACGTCGTGCCGGTCCCGGTAGAAGCCCGCGATGGCCTCCCGCAGCGCGGGCAGGCCGAGGGCGGCCGTGTACGCCAGGGACGTGCCGCCGTCCATCACGTCCCGCATCGCGGCCACGACGGCCGGGGGCGCGCCGAAGTCCGGCTCCCCCAGGCTGAGCTTGACGACGTGGTGGCCCTGGGCCTGGAGAGCGGCGGCGTGCTTGCCGAACTCCATGGCGTAGAACGGCGCGACGGCCTGGGCGCGCTGCGAGATCCTCATGCTGCGACCTCCGGGTTCGAGGGCGGACGGATGCCGGGACCTCCCGGTCGTCGACCGGAACGGGCCGACCGGAACAGTATGCGAGGCGCGACCGGCGGCCGGATCCACCGCTGCCCTTTGAGAGAGCGATCTTCAGGGATCGATCAGACCGGCCCGGATCGCATAGCGGGTGAGTTCCAGGCGGTCCCGCATGCCGAGCTTCTGGAGGAGGTTCGCGCGATGGCGTTCGACCGTCTTCGCGCTGATGTGGAGCAGCGCGCCGATCTCGCGGGAGGTGTGCCCCTCGGCGACCAGCTTGAGGATCTCCTCCTCGCGCTCGGTGATGGGCCGCTCGGGCAGACCGTCGAGGCCGTCGCCGCGGTGGAGCCGGTCCAGGTAGGAGCGGACTAGGGCCCGCTCGGCGCCGGGGTAGATGAACGGCTCGTCGCGCACCACCGCCCGGCACGCCTCCACGAGGTCCCGGTCGGCGACCGACTTCAGCACGTATCCGCCGGCGCCCGCCTTGAGAGCCTCGAAGAAGTACTGCTCGTTGTCGTACATGGTGAGGATGAGGATGCGCAGGGCGGGCAGCCGCCGGGAGAGTTCACGGGCCGCCTGGATGCCGGTCATGCGGGGCATGGCCACGTCGAGGACGGCGAGGTCGATGTCCCCGGCGCGGGCCTTCTCGACGGCCTCGGCCCCGTCCCCGGCCTCCGCGACCACCTGGAGGTCGGGTTCGCCGTCCAGGATGAGCCGCACGCCGCGCCGGACGAGCGTGTGGTCGTCGGCGAGCAGCACCCGGATCGGCCGACCGTCGGGGCCGACCCGGCCATCGGGGCCGACCCGACCGTCTCGGCCTTCGCGACCGTCTCGGCCTTCGCGACCGTCTCGGCCGTAGCTCATCGGCCCGCTCCGGACCCGGCCGCGCCCGCCCGTTCGCCGTCCGGGACGCCGGTCACCGGTTCGGCGGGCGGCATCAGGGACGACACCCACAGCCGGATCTCCGTCCCCGCACGCCCGGGGTCGAGACGGTCGGCGGCGCCCTGCCGCCCGGCCTCCCCGACTCCCGCGGCGGGCCCCCGGCCACCACCCGGAGCCGGTCCCGACGTGATCACCAACCGCGCCCCGATCAGCAACGCCCGCTCCCGCATCCCGCGGATTCCGGCGCCCTCGCCGGTCGTCTCGTCCAGCCCGCGCCCGTTGTCGCGTACGAGGAGTTCGACGCCGTCGGCGGCGGGGCGCAGACGGAGTTCGGCGTGGTCGGCGCCGGAGTGCCGGGCGGTGTTGGTGAGGGCTTCCTGGGCGACGCGGTAGAGCACGAGTTCCGTCTCCTGGGGCAGCGGGGGCAGGCCGGGCCGCAGCTCGGGGCGGACGGTCAGGCCGTGGTCGGTGAACTCGGCGGCGAGCGACCGCAGCGCGCTGATCAGCCCGAGTTCGTCGAGGACGCCGGGGCGCAGCCGGCGGGCGATGCGGCGGATCTCGTCGAGCCCGGCGCGGGTGGCCTCCTGGGCCTGGCCGAGTTCCTCGCGCAGTTCGGCCGGGGCCCGGTCGGCGACCCGTTTGAGCTGGAGGAGGACGGCGGTCAGGGTCTGGCCGACCTCGTCGTGGAGTTCGCGCGCGATCCGGTGCCGTTCGCGTTCCTGCGCGGACAGCGCCCGTCCCGCGCTGGCGGCGCGCTCGGCCTCCAGCCGGTCGAGCATGGCGTTGTAGGTGGTGATCAGCCCGGCGGTCTCCACCGGTCCGGAGACCACGGCGCGGGCCCCCGGCCGCAGCAGGTCGGCGGCGGCCATGGCCCGCCCGAGGCGGCCGAGCGGCGCCAGCCCGACCCGCAGCACCAGGACGTTGACGGCGAGGAGCACGGCGAGACCGGCCAGTACGACGAACGCCTCCCCCGGCAGGACCGGAGTGGATACGGTGACCGGACCGAGCAGCAGCGCGGCGGCCACGACGAGGCCGAGGGCGTTGAGGGCGAAGATCCGCCAGAACAGCGACACGTTCCCTTTCCCTCCGCTCAACCCGGCGGCGCCACGCACCCACAGCGCCGCCGTGACCACCCTTTCCGCCGCCCGGCCCCGCTGTCCATCCGTCACAACACCCATGTCGCCACCGTACGGGGGGATGGCAGCATGTCTGCTGCTCGCATCCGGCGGCGGCGCCTCGGTGCGCCGTCGGGGCAGCCGCTACGCAGGAACGATCAGCAAGGGGAAGAAACGTGTCTGCTCCACGCCTCCGGACGACACCGCTGCCAGGTATAGGAGTCCAGTACGACCTCGTGACGCGCGAGCAGCGCCATCTCTCGGTGGTGGCGCACCGCGACGGCACCCGCACCGTCGGCCTCTACCAGGCCGACGACCCGGACTCGTGCTCGCACTCCATCCACCTGACCGGCGCCGAGGCGGGATCGCTGATCGACGCGTTGAAGCCCACCCACCACAGCGCGAGCCTCCTCTACACGACGGACCTCGGACTGGTCGCCGAGCGCATCGAGGTCTCGGCCACCTCCCGCTGGAACGGCAGGCTGCTGGGCGACACCCGGATGCGCACGGAGACGGGCGCGTCGATCGTGGCCGTGCTGCGGCGGGCCGAGGCGATACCTTCCCCCGCGCCGGACTTCCGCCTGGCGGGTGGTGACACCCTCATCGTCATCGGCACCCGCGAAGGCGTGGACGCGGCCGCGGCGATACTCGGTCGGGAGTGAGGGCCGGGTGCATTCTTCCGCCGTTCTGCTGATCGAATTCGGTTCCATCATCCTGGGCCTCGGCCTGCTCGGCCGGTTCGCCGCCCGATTCCAGTTCTCGCCGATCCCGCTGTATCTGCTGGCCGGTCTGGCCTTCGGCGAGGGCGGACTGCTGCCCCTCGGCGCGAGCGAGGAGTTCGTCGCCACCGGCGCCGAGATCGGCGTCATCCTGCTGCTGCTCATGCTCGGCCTGGAGTACTCGGCGAGCGATCTGGTCTCCAACCTCAAGGCGCACTACCCCTCCGGTCTCGTGGACGGCGCCCTCAACGCGCTGCCCGGTGCGGCCGCCGCCCTGCTGCTGGGCTGGGGCCCGGTGGCGGCCGTGGTGCTGGCGGGCGTCACCTGGATCTCGTCGTCCGGTGTGATCGCCAAGGTCCTCGGCGACCTGGGCCGGGTCGGCAACCGCGAGACACCGGTCATCCTCAGCGTCCTCGTCCTCGAGGACCTGGCGATGGCGGTCTACCTGCCCATCATCACGGCGCTGGTGGCCGGGGCCGGACTGGCCGCGGGCAGCGTCACCCTGGCCGTCGCGCTGGGCGTCGCGGGGCTCGTGCTGTTCGCCGCGGTGCGCTACGGCCGGGTCATCTCGCGCTTCGTGTCGAGCGACGACCCGGAGAAGCTGCTGCTCGTGGTGCTCGGCCTGACCATCCTGGTCGCCGGTGTGGCCCAGCAGCTCCAGGTGTCGGCGGCCGTGGGCGCCTTCCTGGTGGGTATCGCGCTGTCGGGTGAGGTCGCCGAGGGCGCGCACACGCTCCTCAGCCCGCTGCGGGATCTGTTCGCCGCGGTGTTCTTCGTGTTCTTCGGACTGCACACCGACCCGGCGAGCATTCCTCCGGTCCTCCTTCCCGCGCTCGCGCTGGCCGTCATCACCGCCGCGACGAAGATCGCCACCGGCTACTGGGCCGCCCGTCGCGCCGGTGTCTCACCGAAGGGACGCTGGCGGGCCGGTGGCGCGCTGGTGGCACGCGGCGAGTTCTCCATCGTCATCGCCGGACTCGCGGTCTCGGCCGGCATCGAGCCGTCCCTCGGCCCGCTCGCCACGGCGTACGTCCTCCTCCTGGTCGTCCTCGGCCCCCTCACCGCCCGCTACACGGAACCGGTCGCCACCTGGTGGACCGGCCGCCGCAAGCCGCCCGCGGGGACGGATACGGCCGCGGGTGCGGGCGCCAAGGGCACGGCCTCCGGCACCGGCGCCCAGGAGCAACTGCCCGAGGCGCAGCGGTAGCGGCAACAGTGGCAGTCAGGGCACCGGCGAGCGCCTGAGCGAGCGCGCGGCCGCGGCCTGTGGAGTGGGGGGAGGGGGGGAAGGGGTCGTCACCCCGGCCTCTCCCCCCACTCACGCGTCACCTGCTTCCCTCACGCGTCCCCTCCCTCACGCCTCACACTCCCCTTCCCTCACGCGCCCCTCGCTTCCCACCCGTGTCTCACGTCACACCCCCCACGTGTCCGATCCGCCGAACGACTCCCCCTACTCATGGCATGCTCATGGCCTGTTACCGGCCAGTAGTACGCATGCACACCCACTGCCCGGCCGGTCCTCCTCAGCTCACCCCCCACCTCCAGGACTGACCTTGCGCAGACGCCTGAGGCACTCCCGTGCCCTCGTGCCCGCCTTAGCCGCATCCGCCCTTCTCCTCGCGGCGGGCTGCTCCTCTCCCCCGTCCCAGGCCGACCCCCCTGCCTCCACCGCCGGCCCACAGGTCGACGCCTCACCCGACTCCACCGACCGCTCCCTCACGGTGGCCGCCGCCCCCGCGGGCACCGCGACCGCCACCGCCCGCCCGGGCTCCGCCGGTGGCCAGGCCCACCGCACGAAGCTGAGCGTCAGCTCCTACGACGGCAAGACCGGACGCGCCGTCATTTCCTCCAACGGTCGGACGGGCAAGCCGAGTTCCGCTCCTCCCGCGAGTTCGCCCACCGCGAACTCCCCCGCTCCCGGGACCTCGCCCAGCACCTCGCCCAGCGCGTCGGAGGCCGGCCCGGGGAACACCCCCGAGACACCCCACCGCACCGCCGTCGGCGACGTCATCGCCAGCGCCCCGGCCCCCGGCGCCCCCGAGGGACTGCTCGCGAAGGTCACCAAGGTGATCGACGAGACCCCCCAGGGCACCGAGGTACAGACCGAGCCTGCCCAGCTCAACGCCCTGCTCGGCGACGACACCGCGAAGGGCAGCGTGCCGGTCGCCCCGGCCGACTTCGACATCGACGAGCTGCTGCCCGACGTCGACGTCTCCTGGTCGCGCACCCGGGACACCCACATCGGCCCCGAGGGCGCGACCGTCCCCCTGGGCAGCCTGCGGCTCGACGTCCGCACCGACCTCCCCACCCTGGGCAACGCCGCCGCCTCGGCGTCCGCGTCCGTCGAGGGCTTCGTCCAGGTCGCCCCGCAGGTCGACTTCCGCTACGGCGGCCAGGGCACCGACAGCGCGCCCGCGTCGGCCTACCTCGGTGTGTCCGGAGACTGGACCTCCGGCTGGGCGCTGAAGGGACGCGCCGGCGCCTCGGCGGCCCCGACGCGCATCCCGTTCGCCACCCTGCGCGCCGATCCGGTGCTCCAGGTCGGGCCCGTGCCCGTCGTGGTCAACCTCGATCTCACCCTCTACCTGCGGATCAGCGGCGACGGCAAGGTCACCGTGGACGTCGAGCAGAATCTCAAGGGCGACTTCAAGGCGGGCGGCACCTTCGGCCTCGGCCAGGGCTGGACGCCGGTCAGCTCCGCCGACATGACGAGCACGCCCGTGAAGACCACCGTCACCAGCGCGGGCAGCGTGCAGGCGGCCCTCGGGGCGGAGGCCACCGTCGGCCTCTACGGCAGCGTCGGGGTCGTCGCCGACCTCGCCCCGTACGTCCGCGGCGAGGCCACCGGCACGGTGACCGGCACCGACGACGTGTTCACGTTCGACGGCTCCTGGGCCGTCCACGGCGGGGTCGACCTCAACGGCACCCTGCGGTTGCAGCTCGCCGTCTTCGGCACGCCCGTGCTCCAGCGGAACATCCCCCTCGGCAGCGTCCACCGCGAGTGGAAGCTGGCCGGCGGGGAGACCTCCTAGCGCAAGCCGGCCGCGTGACCTCGTAGCGCGGTAGGCGCAGGCCCTCTAGGACGCGCCGCCAGGTATCCACCCCTGGCGGCGCAGGACCGCCGACACGTCCGGTGCCTCGTAGTGCTCGCCTTTGAGGACCTTGCCGTCCTCCCGGCGGGCCACCTGGCCGTCGGGGCCCAGCTTCGTCATGTTGGACCGGTGGATCTCGGCGAGCACCGCGTCGAGGTCGATGCCGTGCACCAGGGCCGTGCCGTAGGCGACGTAGACGACGTCCGCCAGTTCGTGCGCGAGCCGGTCCAGCGGGCCCTCGACCGCCACCTCGGCCACCTCCGCCGCCTCCTCGGCGAGCAGCTCACCGCGGTGCGCGGCGAGGCTCGGCGCCACCTCGGTCGGGGTGGTGCGGGCGTCGAGCCCGAAGGCGCGGTGGAACTCACGGACCAGTTCGACAGGCGAAGAACTCATGCACAGACTGTAACGACCACCACTGACAACCCGCCCCGCCCACAGCCCGATCACAGCCCGCCGACAGCCCGGCCGAGCCCCCGCTGTGGACCCCGGCCTGGTCAGCACCGCGTCCAGGCTGGCAGGATCACCGCATGTCCAAGGTGTTCCCCCGGATCGGCCGACGTCGGGCGCTGCAAGGTGCGGCGGCCGGTGTCGTCACGCTCGGTCTGCTGCTGTGGTGGCTGCTGCCCCTGGGCGAGGCCCCGCCGAGCGGCTCGATCACCTTCAGCACGGGCACGACCCGCGGTGTCTACCAGGAGTACGGCTCCCTGCTGCGCGACGAGCTGGCGAAGGACATGCCGAACCTGAAGGTGACGCTGCGGACGAGCAACGGCTCGCAGGAGAACGTCGCGCGCGTGGCGAACGGCGAGGCCGACTTCACCATCGCCGCCGCCGACGCGGTGCAGGCATACGAGGCACAGCACCCGAAGGCGTCGGCCCGGCTGCGCGGTGTGGCCCGGCTGTACGACGACTATGTGCAGCTCGTCGTGGCACGCGACTCGAAGGTGCGGTCCCTGGCCGATCTGAAGGGCCTGACCGTGGCGACCGGGCTGCCGGGATCGGGCGTACGGCTGATAGCGGAACGGGTGCTCAAGGCGGCCGGAGTGGACCCGGCCGCGGACATCACGGCGGTGTCGGAGGGCATCGACACCGGTCCCCAGAAGCTCCAGCGGGGTGACATCGACGCGTTCTTCTGGTCGGGCGGGGTGCCGACGGGCGGTCTGCGCGACCTGGCCGGGAGCTTCGAGTTCCGGTTCGTGCCGATCGACGCCACGCTGGTCGCCAAGATGCACGACGCGGACCGCTCCACCGGCTACTACCGCGCGACGAACATGCCCGAGTCGGCGTACCCGACCATTCAGAACGGCGAGACGGTACCGACGATCGCGGTGTCCAACCTGCTGATGACCCGCACGGACCTGGACCCCCGGCTCACCGAGTGGCTGACCCGGACCGTGATCAAGAGCCGGGACGACATCGGCTCACGCGTGCACTCCGCCCAGCTCGTGGACCTGCGCACGGCGATCTACACCGACCCCCTCCGCCTGCACGACGGCGCCCGCCGCTACTACCGCTCGGTCAAGCCGTAGAACCCCGCACCACGGCGACCGTAGAACACCTCACACCGTCGGCCCCGACCTCGGCACCGACACCGTCACCCGCAGCCCCGTCGGCTCGTGACGGTCGTACGAGAGGGAGCCGCCGCCCGCCGCGAGCAGGGTCCGGGAGATGGACAGGCCGAGGCCGGAGCCCTTGATGTTCTGGTGCCGGTTGCTGCGCCAGAAGCGGTCGCCCACGCGCGTGAGCTCCTCGTCGGTGAGACCGGGGCCGTGGTCGGTCACGACGACGGTGGTGGTCTCGCCGTCCGCCGCGACCGTCACCTCGACGCTCTCGCCCTCCGGGGTGAACTTCACGGCGTTGTCGATCACCGCGTCCAACGCGCTGGACAGCGTGACCGGGTCGGCCCAGGCCGTGGTGGCCGGGCAGTCGCCGACCAGCCGGACGCCCTTGGCCTCGGCGGTGGGCGCCCACGCGGCGACGCGCTCGGCGGCCAGCGCGCCGATGTCGGTGACCCGGAGATCGGCCTCGGTGTGCTCGGCCAGGGCCAGGTCGAGCAGGTCGTCCAGGACCTGGGCCAGGCGGCGGCCCTCGCTCTGGACGGAGGCGATCTCCTCGTTGCCCTCGGGGAGTTCGTAGGCGAGCAGTTCGATGCGGAGCAGCAGTGCGGCGAGGGGGTTGCGCAACTGGTGGGAGGCGTCGGCGACGAAGGCGCGCTGCTGCTCCAGCACGTCCTCGACGTTGTCGGCCATCTCGTTGAACGACCGGGCCAGCCGTCTGAGTTCCGGCGGACCGCCGGAGACCGCGACCCGGGACTTCAGCCGGCCGCTGGCGATCGCGTGCGTGACGACGTCCAGGACGCGCACGGGCTTGAGGACCCAGCCGGTCAGGCGGAGCGCGGCACCGATGGCCAGCAGCATCGCGGCGGCCTCCCCGGCGGCGATGAGCACCCAGCCCTGCTGGATCCGCGACCGCATCGGCCCGGTGGGCGAGTCGGTGACGACGACGGCGACGACGTCACCGTCCCGGATGACCGGTGACGCGACGACCAGTCGATGACGCTGCCATGGCCATACCTGCTGCGGATCATGGCTGCGGCGGCTGAGCAATGCCTCTTGGAAGGCGTCCCGTACCTCACCCTCCTGGGGGAGCGTCCAGTCGCCCGGAGACGCGGCCAGGGGGGTACGGGTGGGGTAGAAGACACCGGTACGGATGCCGTAGACGTCGTAGTAGCTGTCCAGTTCGCGTTCGAGCGTCTCCAGCCGCTCGTCCGTGGAGGAGGGCACCGAGGCGTCCGCCGCCGACGGGACGGTCACGAACTGGGCGAGCGCGGCGAAACGCGCGGTGTCGTCGATCCGGTCGACGACGACCTTCTGCTGCTGGGCACCGGCCACACTGACGGCCAGCGGCACGCCGAGGGCGAGCAGAACGGCCGCCATCAGCACGATGAGCAGCGGCAGCAGACGCGTGCGCAAGGTGCCCCGCTACGCGCCGGGGGCGACGAGCCGGTAGCCGACGCCCCGTACGGTCTCGATCAGGGCGGGCATACGCAGCTTGGCGCGCAGGGAGGCGACATGGACCTCCAGGGTGCGCCCGGTCCCCTCCCAACTGGTGCGCCAGACCTCGCTGATGATCTGCTCGCGCCGGAAGACCACTCCCGGGCGCTGGGCGAGCAGGGCGAGGAGGTCGAACTCCTTGCGGGTCAGTTGGACGACCGAACCGTCCACGGTGACCCGGCGGGTGGGCAGCTCGATCTGGACGGAGCCGAGGCGCAGCGCGTCGTCGGAGCCGGTCACGGCCGGGTCCTCGTGGACGGTGCGCCGGCTGACGGCGTGGATCCGGGCGAGCAGCTCTCCGGTGTCGTACGGCTTCACCACGTAGTCGTCGGCGCCCAGGTTGAGGCCGTGGATGCGGGAGCGTACGTCGGAGCGGGCGGTGACCATGATGACCGGGGTGGCGGTGCGTTTTCGGATCTTGCCGCAGACCTCGTAGCCGTCCTGGTCGGGCAGGCCGAGGTCGAGCAGGACGACCCCGAAGCCGGGTCCCTCCGGGACCAGCGCCTGGAGGGCCTCCTCGCCGTTGCGCGCGTGCGTGACGTCGAAGCCGTGCCGTCTGAGGACCGCGGACAGTGCGGCTGCGACGTGGTTGTCGTCCTCGACGAGGAGCAGTCTCATCCGGGCCCCCTTCGGTTCATCGTCCGTTTGGTCTTGTTCTGTACAAAAAAGCCTGCACACGTGCGCGTGCACCATGGCAGTCACGCTGATGGACGACGACGGCGTCAAGTAGGTTCCGGTTGCGGGCGACTTCCGTTATCCGGCCGATACGCGCGCAGGTCTACGGGCTACGACACGTGTCCGATTGCTATCGGATCGTGATGCTCAGATTCCCCTCAGATGTAATGACGCTGGTCGCGACCGGTTACTACTGTCCTCCGAAACCGAGGAGGACGGAGCCTGAGAGCGATGACCGATGTATCGGTGACCAAGGAAGACACGGTCCCGCCCGGCGATCTCGTCGTCCTGAAGGATGTCAACAAGCACTTCGGCGCGTTGCACGTACTCCAGGACATCGATCTGACGATCACCCGTGGTGAGGTCGTCGTGGTCATCGGGCCCTCCGGGTCCGGGAAGTCGACCCTGTGCCGCACGATCAACCGTTTGGAGACGATCGACGCGGGCACGATCACGATCGACGGGAAGCCGCTGCCCCAGGAGGGCAAGGCGCTGGCCCGGCTGCGAGCCGACGTCGGCATGGTCTTCCAGTCGTTCAACCTGTTCGCGCACAAGACCGTGCTCGAGAACGTGATGCTGGGCCAGATCAAGGTCCGCAGGACGGACAAGAAGCAGGCCGAGGAGAAGGCCCGCGCCCTCCTCGACCGCGTCGGCGTGGGCACCCAGGCCGACAAGTACCCGGCGCAGCTCTCCGGCGGCCAGCAGCAGCGGGTGGCCATCGCACGAGCCCTGGCGATGGATCCGAAGGTCATGCTCTTCGACGAGCCGACCTCCGCCCTCGACCCCGAGATGATCAACGAGGTGCTCGAGGTGATGCAGCAGCTCGCCCGGGACGGCATGACCATGATCGTCGTCACCCATGAGATGGGCTTCGCGCGATCGGCGGCGAACCGGGTGGTCTTCATGGCCGACGGCCGCATCGTCGAGGAGGCCACGCCCGACCAGTTCTTCAGCAACCCGCGCAGCGACCGTGCCAAGGACTTCCTGTCGAAGATCCTGCACCACTGACCGCGCCCCAGGACCGGACCGCTCGTCCGACGGACCCGCACCGCTCTCAGCCCTTTCATCACCGTAAGGAAGTAGTCATGAAGCTTCGCAAGGTCACCGCCGCCTCGGCCGCCGTACTCGCCCTCGCCCTCGCCGCCACCGCGTGCGGCGGCGACAGCGACGACGACGCGGGCAGCGGCTCCACCGGCGGCACCGGTGGCGGCGGCAAGATCAAGGTCGGCATCAAGTACGACCAGCCCGGTCTCGGTCTGAAGAAGCCCGACGGATCCTTCGCCGGCTTCGACGTGGACGTGGCGACCTACGTGGCCAAGCAGCTCGGCTACGAGCCCGACCAGATCGAGTTCGTCGAGACCAAGAGCGCCGACCGCGAGAACGCGCTCGCGCGCGGTGACGTCAAGTTCATCGCCGCCACCTACTCGATCAACGACGAGCGCAAGCAGAAGGTCGACTTCGCCGGACCGTACCTGCTCGCCCACCAGGACCTGCTGGTCAAGTCCGACTCGGACATCTCCAAGGGCACGGACCTCAACGGCAAGAAGCTGTGTTCAGTGGTCGGTTCGACGTCGGCGCAGAACGTCCAGAAGTCGATCGCTCCGGACGCGAAGCTCAAGGAGGTGAGCTCCTACTCGGAGTGCATCGCCGCCCTCCAGAACGGTGCCGTGGACGCGGTGACCACCGACGACTCGATCCTCGCCGGCTTCGCCTCCCAGGACCAGTACAAGGGCAAGTTCAAGCTTGCCGGTCTGAAGCTCAGCAATGAGAACTACGGCATCGGTGTCAAGAAGGGCGACACCGCGACCGTCGACAAGATCAACAAGGCGCTGGAGCAGATGGTCAGCGACGGCGCCTGGGACAAGGCGGTCGCCGCCAACTTCGGCCCGGCGAACTACGAGAACGAGCAGGCTCCGAAGATCGGCGTGATCGTCAAGTAGTGCGGGGCCGCGGCCCAGCCATCCGGGGTTCTTGAGGCGCGCCGCCGTCCGTCGCGATCACGGCGGCGGCGCGCCCTGCCCTCCCCCTATGCCACCCACCCGGAAGCGCGGGAGATCGTGTTCGACTTTCTAGAAGGTTACGACGTCCTCGGGGCGTTCTGGATGACGGTGAAACTCACCGCCCTATCCGCCGTGGGCTCCTTGATCTGGGGCACCCTGCTGGCCGCGATGCGGGTCAGCCCGGTCCCCCTCATGCGCGGGTTCGGCACCGCCTACGTCAACATTGTCCGGAACATCCCTCTGACGGTCATCATCCTGTTCTGCTCGGCCGGCCTCGCCGATGTCTTTGGCGTGACCCTGGGCGGCAAAGACTTCGACGTTCAGGGATTCCGGCTCGCCGTGCTCGGCCTCGTCGCCTACACAGCGGTCTTCGTCTGCGAGGCGCTGCGCTCCGGCATGAACACGGTGCCGCTGGGCCAGGCGGAGGCGGCCCGCGCCATCGGCTTGAGCTTCACCCAGACCCTGCGGCTCGTCGTCCTCCCACAGGCATTCCGCTCGGTGATCGGCCCACTGGCCAACGTCCTGATCGCGCTGACCAAGAACACCACTGTGGCGGCCGCCATCGGCGTCGCTGAGGCCGCCTACCTGATGAAGACGATGATCGAGAACGAGGCGCAGACACTGCTCATCGGCGCGGTCTTCGCGTTCGGGTTCGTGGTGCTGACCCTGCCGACCGGCCTGCTCCTGGGCTGGCTGAGCAAGCGACTGGCGGTGAAACGATGAGTTCGGTCCTCTACGACACTCCGGGCCCCCGCGCCAAGCGGCGCAACGTCCTCTTCACGGTGGTCTTCGCCTTCCTGGTCCTACTGCTCCTGTGGTGGGTGTGGCTGAAGATGGACGAGAAGGACCTGTGGGCCTCCGCCCAGTGGAAGCCTTTCATCGAGTCGCAGGCATGGACGACGTACCTGCTGCCCGGCCTGGCGAACACTCTGAAGGCCGCGGCGCTCGCCATGGTGATCGCCCTCCCGTTGGGCGCCGCTTTCGGTATCGCGCGCCTGTCCGATCACCGGTGGGTGCGGGGCGCGTCCGGCACGGTGGTGGAGTTCTTCCGGGCGATCCCGGTGCTGCTGCTGATGCTGTTCGCCAATGAGATCTACGCCCGCTCCACGGACATCAGCAGCGAGGACCGGCCGCTCTACGCGGTCGTCACCGGCCTGGTGCTCTACAACGCCGCCGTCCTCGCCGAGGTCGTCAAGGCGGGCATCCTGGCCCTCCCCAAGGGCCAGACGGAGGCGGCCTACGCCATCGGCATGCGCAAGGGCCAGACGATGGGCAGCATTCTGCTTCCGCAGGCGGTCACGGCGATGCTGCCGGCGATCGTCAGCCAGTTGGTGGTCATCGTGAAGGACACCGCGCTCGGCGGTGTGATGATCGGATTCACCGAGCTGCTCAACACACGCGGCACCTTGGCGGCCAACTACGCCAACCCGATCGCCAGCTTCATCGTCATCGCGATCCTCTTCATCGTGCTGAACTTCATCCTGACCAGCTTCGCGAGCTGGCTGGAGCAGCGGCTGCGGCGCAGCAAGCGCAGCACGGGCGCGGTGCTCGGCGCGGAGGACATCGACGATCTGAACGCGGCCGAGGTCGGCGGCGCCCACGGCACCGGCGCGGTGGGCAAGACCTGACGCGCACTCAACCGATGTGACCTGTACGGAGGCAGTGGCCCGCGCGCCGCTGCCTCCGTCGCTTGACGCAAACAACGTCAATGGGTTGCATTCATTCTGTGATCGTGCACCCTGCTCCACCCTGTTGTTCACTCACGCCCGCGAGACCGTCGTCGAAGGCAGGGAGTGTCGCGCCGTGGACCCGGTGATCATCGTCGGTGCGGGGCCCGTGGGGCTCTCGCTCGCCCTGGCGCTGGCGCGTCAGGAAGTGCCGTCGGTCGTCCTCGACGAGGGCCCCGGCAAGGACGAACCCCGCCTCGCGCGCACCGTCGTGCTGCGCGCCGACACCGCCGCCCTGATGGAGCGGCTCATCGGTGAGCCGCTGGACGAGACGGGCATGCGCTGGGCCGGATGGCGGGCGATGCGGCGCAGGCAGGTGACGCGCGAGATCACGTTCGGCGGCGACGAGCCGGCCCCGCTGCACATCGCCCAGCACGAGCTGACCGGCGCCCTGCGCGCCGCCGCGGCGGCCGAGCGGCTGGTGAGGATCTCGGCCGACAGCCGGCTCGACACGATCGAGCAGGAACCTTCCGGTGTCACCGCCCACACCCGCGGTTCGAAGGGCACCTGGTGGCGCGGCAGCTATCTGGTGGGCTGCGACGGACCGCGCTCCACGGTCCGCAAACTCCTCGACATCCGCTTCCCCGGCCGTACGGCGGTGGAACGACACGCCGTTGCCGCGCTCCGGGCGGAACTTCCGTGGCCCCGTCAGGCGTTGCTCCATCGGACACCGCCGTGGCGGACGTCCGGTCCCTCCGCCGGGGAGATCACCGGACGCCCGCTGCCGGACGGCGTCTGGCGTCTGGACTGGCTGCTCCCGCCCGGCAAGGACCTCGTCACACCCGAGCTGCTGGTCGCGCGCGTCCGGGAGACCCTCCAGGGCTGGAGCGAGGGTTCGGTTCCCGCGTACGAGCTGCTCGACACCGGTGTGCACACCGTGCACCACCGGCTGGCCCGCCGGTGGCGCGTGGGCCGGGTGCTGCTCGCCGGGGACGCCGCGCATCTGCTCGGCGCGTTCGGCACCCAGGGGCTCGACGAGGGGCTGCGGGACGCCGACAACCTCGCCTGGAAGCTGTCCCTCGCCTGGCACCACGGGCCGCACGACGCACTGCTCGACAGCTACCAGGCCGAGCGCCGCGCCGCCGTCTCCGCCCGGCTGCGCGCCGCCGACCAGGCCCTGCCCCTGCTGCGCGCCGGTGGCGGCATAAGGACCTACGTCCCCGGCGCGGCCCGCGGCCATGACGTGCTGCTCTCGGACGGCCACCTGGGGCACGGCCCGCTCGGCGCGCCGGGCACCTACGCGCACTCCCCGCTCGCGCCCCGGCACCTGGAGGCGGAGGTCCCGGTGGGCACGCCCCCCGGCGAACCGGTCGCGGACGTCCGGGTGACCGCGGAGGACGGCTCCTTCGTACGGCTGCGGGACCGGCTCGGCCGGGCCGCGCTGCTCGTCGTCCTGATCGCCCCGGGCACGGGCGTGTGGGAGCGCCGGCACTGGGTGTCGGCCGGGATCATGCCCCGGCTGGCCGCCGCGGTGACGGCACTGCCGTGCCCGGCCGAGCTGCTGGTGGCCGAGAGCTATCCGGGCGCGGCCGCCCACACCGTCCTGCTGATCCGCCCGGACGGCCATCTGGTCACCGCGCTCAACGGCGTCCGCCCCGCCGACCTGTACGCGGCGGCGGAGGCCGCGGTGGGCGGCCGACGGACGCGGGAGAACGCGGACGGCATGGAGAACGCGGAGGCGACGGCCGGGTCCGCGGCGACATGAGCGTCGTGCGCGTCATGGGGTGGTCTGGGGGGCTGTCGCCGGCCGGAGGCAGCCCTCAAGTGCGCCCGCGCATCCGGTACGACCGTCACATGACCGTACGCTCCGTTCCCGCTCCGTCCGCATGGCGACAGTGAGTTGACCGGCCCACACCGGCATGGTGTACTCCGGATCGTGACCGACACCGATGTGCGCCTGTGGCGGAGGGTCCATATGGACCTCGTCCGCTATGCGGGCTGCGTGTGTCGTCCCTCCTGCTGAACTCGCACCCTTTCCTCCACCGGCACGCGCCCCCGCGACCCGAGTCGCTCCTGTGCGCCGCCGCACCCGCGAACGTTCTCAGGACGGTACCCGTGTCTGTCTCTCCCGCTGTCCCAGCCGCCGCCGTCGCCGCGCCGACCCAGGCGGACCTTCTCGACTTCGTCCGGCGCACCGCCGCCGACACCGAGCTGATCGCCTCGCTCCCCCTCGACCCCGAGGGCCGTACCTGGGTGCACCTGGAGGGGCCCGGCGGCAGCGAGGCATGGCTGATCGGCTGGCCGCCCGGCTCGGGCACCGGCTGGCACGACCACGCCGACTCGGTGGGCGCCTTCCTCACCGCGCGGGGCGCGCTCAAGGAGTACTCGCTGGCCGCGCGGCTGCCCACCGACGGCTGGAAGACCCTGGAACTGACGGAGGGCGTCGACCGGGAGCGCACGCTGCCGGCCGGCCGGGGCCGCTCCTTCGGACGCCACCACGTCCACGAGGTGCTCAACGAGTCCACGGAGGAACACGCGATCTCCGTCCACGCCTACTACCCGCCGCTGCCCCGCATCCGCCGCTACAGCCGCTCGGGACAGGTGCTGCGCCTGGAGCAGGTCGAGCGTCCGGAGGACTGGCAGTGAGCGGCGCCGGACAGCGGGCGGGCACGGGCACAGAACGACCGGCGGGCGCCGGCGCAGAGCAGCCGGTGGGCATAGACGAGCTGCTCGAACGGGTCCGCGCCGGGTACACGCGCGTGGAGGCGCGTGAGGCGTACGAGGCGGCCGGTGTGGGCGAGGCGCTGCTCGTGGACATCCGGTACGCCGCCCTGCGTGAGCGGGACGGTCTGATCCCCGGTGCCCTGGTCGTCGAGCGCAACGAGCTGGAGTGGCGGCTCGACCCGCAGGGCAGTCACCGTGTCCCCGAGGCGACGGGCCACGATCTGCGGATCGTCGTCATCTGCAACGAGGGCTACGCGTCCAGCCTGGCCGCCGCCTCCCTGCACGGCCTGGGGCTCCACCGGGCGACGGATCTGGTGGGCGGCTTCCAGGCGTGGAAGGCGGCCGGGCTGCCGGTGACGCCGTAGCGGGCCGTTCGTCCATAACGGCGGGCCTCGGCAGCGGGCGCGTGCGGGACGGGGCCGCGTGCGGGAGGGGGCTCAGTACTCGCCGTCCCCCAGGAACTCCGTGTCCTCGCCCTCCTCCTCCAGCGCCCGCCGGACCACTCTCAGGGCCATGCCCTCGGAGTAGCCCTTGCGCGCGAGCATGCCCGCGAGACGGCGGAGCCGCTTGTCGCGGTCGAGGCCGCGCGTCGAGCGCAGCTTGCGGGCGACGAGTTCGCGGGCGGTCGCCTCCTCCTGCTCGGAGTCGAGCTGCCCGACGGCCTCGTCGATCAGCTCGGAGTCGACGCCCTTGGTGCGCAGCTCTCTCGCCAGGGCCCGCCGGGCCAGGCCCCGGCCGTGATGCCGGGACTCCACCCAGGCGTCCGCGAAGGCGCTGTCGTTGATCAGCCCGACCTCCTCGAACCGCGAGAGCACCTCCTCCGCCACGTCGTCCGGGATCTCCCGCTTGCGCAGGGCGTCCGCGAGCTGTTTGCGGGTGCGCGGGGTCCCGGTGAGCAGGCGCAGGCAGATCGCCCGTGCCCGCTCAGCCGGGTCCCCTGAAGACTCCCCCTCCTCGGCCCTCGACGAGGAGGAAGTGCCTCCGTCCTGTGCGGACGGCTCTCCGAAGCCGCGCCGGCGGCGCCCACGCCGGCCCCGGGGAGCGCCCTCGCCGTCCGCCGCGCGGTCCGGGGGGAGGCCGCCGTCCTCCCGGCTCCCCGGCTCCCGTGGGGTGCCGGGGTGCGCGTGCTCGGCCCAGTCCGTTCGTCGTGTCACGGATCAGCTCTTGGCGGCCGCGGCCTTCTTGGCGGTCTTGGCGGCGGGAGCCGGGACCGTCTTGGCGTCGTCCGCGGGCGTGCCCGGGGTGGCCGTGGCATCCGCGCCGGGCTCCGCCGAGGCGTCCGCCGGACGGACTCCGACGCCCAGCTTCTCCTTGATCTTCCTCTCGATCTCGTTGGCGAGATCGGGGTTGTCCTTGAGGAAGTTGCGGGCGTTCTCCTTGCCCTGGCCGAGCTGGTCGCCCTCGTACGTGTACCAGGCGCCGGCCTTGCGGACGAAGCCGTGCTCCACGCCCATGTCGATCAGACCGCCCTCGCGGCTGATGCCGTGGCCGTAGAGGATGTCGAACTCGGCCTGCTTGAAGGGCGGCGCGACCTTGTTCTTGACGACCTTGCAGCGGGTGCGGTTGCCGACCGCCTCCGTGCCGTCCTTCAGGGTCTCGATACGGCGGATGTCGATCCGCACCGAGGCGTAGAACTTCAGCGCGCGGCCACCGGTCGTGGTCTCCGGGGAGCCGAACATCACGCCGATCTTCTCGCGGAGCTGGTTGATGAAGATCGCGGTGGTCTTGGACTGGTTGAGCGCGCTGGTGATCTTCCGCAGCGCCTGGCTCATCAGACGGGCCTGGAGACCGACGTGGCTGTCGCCCATCTCGCCCTCGATCTCCGCACGCGGCACGAGCGCGGCGACGGAGTCGATGACGATCAGGTCGAGGGCACCGGAGCGGACCAGCATGTCCACGATCTCCAGGGCCTGCTCGCCGTTGTCCGGCTGGGAGAGGATCAGGTTGTCGATGTCGACGCCGAGCTTCTTCGCGTACTCGGGGTCGAGGGCGTGCTCCGCGTCCACGAAGGCGACCTGGCCGCCGGCCTTCTGGGCGTTGGCCACGGCGTGCAGGGTCAGCGTGGTCTTACCGGAGGACTCCGGTCCGTAGATCTCGACGACGCGGCCGCGCGGCAGACCGCCGACGCCGAGGGCCACGTCGAGTGCGGTCGACCCGGTCGGGATGACCTCGATGGGCTCCATCGACCGCTCGCCCATGCGCATGACCGCGCCCTTGCCGAATTGCCGTTCAATCTGTGCGAGAGCGGCATCCAGGGCCTTCTCGCGGTCGGTTCCTGCCATGGGTTCCACCCGATTTGCTTGAGTCGATCGCTTCACGTCAAAGACGCTAACGCCTGCCACTGACAATGCGCCTCGACGCCGGTCCGGCCTGTGGATAACTCGGGGACTCACCCGACCAAACCGGGATGTAACACCCGTCGAGAACCTCGCCGGAGCCTCCATAAGAATGGATGTTCGATTTTCGTGTCAAGCGCACCACGCGACACCACCACTACTTCACGGGGTGTACGCCGGATGCCTTCGACCGGAGGACGACGGCACGCCTCGGCGACGGGAGGCTCGGTGCATGCCCGACCGGACGACCACCCTGACCTCCCTGACCTCCCCGACCTCCCCGACCTCCCCTTCTCCGGACCGCGTCTACGAGGCGACCGCCGTCCTCCTGATCCTCTCCGGCCTCCTCCATCTCGTCGTCTTCGCCGTCGACGGCGGCCCCTGGGACGGGCCGGTGTCCTGGCGCAAGCCGGTGACCTTCGGGCTCTCCTTCGGCGTGACCCTCTTCGCGGTCGTCCGGGTCACCTCGTGTCTGCGTCTAAACGCACGGCTGCGCACCCTGCTGCTCGGGGTGTTCGCCGCCGACTGCGTGGTGGAGGTCGGCGGCATCACGCTTCAGGCATGGCGGCGCGTGCCCTCGCACCTGGACATGGAGACGCCCTTCGACACCGCCGTGTCCATGACTCTCGCGGTCGGCGGCGGTGTCCTCGTGGTGCTGCTGACCGTCTTCGCCGTGGTGTCCTTCCGGCATCCGCCGACGGGACCCGCCGGGATGGCGCTCGCGGTGCGCTCGGGCTTCGCGGTCCTGCTGGTCGCGCTCGCCTCGGGAGCGGCGATGATCGCGCGCGGAGTCGTCCTGACCCGCACCGGCCACCAGGAGGCGGCCTACCGCTCGACGGCCCCGCTCAAGCCGCTGCACGGGGTGAGCCTGCACGCCGTCCTCGTGCTGCCCGCGCTGGCCTGGCTGCTGTCGCGCACCCCGTGGAGCGCGCCCGTGCGACGGCGGATCGTGGTCGCGGCGGTGGGCTGCTACTGGGCGGCGGTCGCCGCGGCGGGCGTACGGGCCGTGCTCACGTACTGAGCCGTGCCTTCAGGGAGCTTGCTCCCTCGGGAACGGCGGTTCAGCCGGCGTACGACTCGGAGCCGGGGCCGCTGCCGGTCTCGGCCCCGGGCGCGCCTTCCCGGTTCTGAGCCCGGTCCCGCGCCTGGCCCGGGACCCGTGTCCGCCGCCCCCACAGCCCCCGCGCGCGGGACAGCGGGCTCGGCCCCTCGCCGCGGCGCCGGTGGCCATGGACGCGGGGGTCGTCCGTGACGTCGTACCGCTTCACATAGGCGCCCAGGAACGCCTGGAGCGTGGCGACCGCCGGGATGGAGATCAGCGCGCCGACCGCGCCGAGGAGGGCGGTGCCCGCGATGACCGAGCCGAAGGCGACCGCCGGGTGGATGTCCACGGTCCTGGCGGTCAGCTTGGGCTGGAGCATGTAGTTCTCGAACTGCTGGTAGACCACGACGAAGACCAGCACCCACAGCGCGTACAGCGGGGTGACCGTGAACGCGATCAGCATGGGCAGGGCGCCCGCGAGATACGTGCCGATGGTGGGGATGAACTGCGAGACCACGCCCACCCACACGGCGAGCACCGGCGCGTACGGGATGCCGAGGGCCTCCAGCAGGATGTAGTGCGCGATGCCCGAGATCAGCGCCATCAGCCCGCGTGAGTACAGATAGCCGCCGGTCTTGTCGACGGCGATCTCCCAGGCGCGCAGCACCTCGGCCTGCTTGGCGGGCGGCAGGACGGAGCACAGGGCGCGGCGCAGTCGCGGTCCGTCGGCGGCGAAGTAGAACGAGAACAGCGCGATCGTCAGCATCCGGAACAGGCCGCCCAGGACCTGGGTGGAGACGTCCAGGACGCCGGCGGCGCTGTTCTGGGCGTACTTCCGCAGCCAGTCGGAGTGGAGCAGTCCCTCCTGGATGTCGACCCGGCGCAGCTCGGTGTGGAACGTGGTGTTGACCCAGTTGATCACGGAGTCGAGGTACTCGGGGAAGCCTTCGATCATCTTGATGATCTGGCCCGCGAGCATCGATCCGAGGAGGGTGAAGAACCCGGCGACCACGATCAGCAGGCCGAAGAAGACCAGGAAGGTGGCGAACCCCCGGCGCATGCCGCGGGCGGCCAGCCTGCTCACCGCGGGTTCCACGGCGAGGGCCAGGAAGAAGGCTATGAGGACGTTCAGCAGCAGACCTATGAGCTGGTGGAAAGCCCAGGTGCCGAGCTGGAACACCCCGACGAGGGCGAGCGCCAGGACCATGGCGCGCGGCAGCCAGCGGGGCATGCGCGCGGCCTGCCCGACGGCGCCGCCCGCCGGGGTGTCGGAGGGCGGCGTCGCGCCGGGCCGGGATGTCTGCCGGGCGGTCGGCCCGGGCTCGTCAGTGGGTGCCACGGGGCAAGTCTCGCCTACGCCACCGACAATCGGGGAGGCGCCTGTGATCTACGCGACGGATCGGCGCGGGGATCAGCGCTTCTCGTGGGGAACGTTCATCACCGTGCACACCACGCGCCATACGTCCTTGGCGTCCCAGCCGCCCGCCAGCGCCTCGTCCACGGTGTGCCCGCCCAGCTCCGTCATCACGTGATCGCGCGCGAACGTCTCGGCGTAGCCCGCGCCGAAATGTTCGTCCATCCGCTGCCAGAAGACCGTCAACCGCATGACACCAGTATCCCGCGCCCGGGGGTGGCCCCCGCCGGTCCCGCCTGCCGAGACCGCTTTCCGTCCTACGGTCTGACCCATGGCCGCAATCGGAGCATCCCCACTCCCCCAGAAACCCCCGTCACACCCGTCACCGCAGGCGACCCCGACACCCTCGGCGCGCTCCCCGCTCTTCCGCGCCGAGCACTTCGTCTGGCTCACCGCGCGCGTGCTGGAGCAGCGCCTGTTCGCGTACCACTTCCTGCGCGGCGGAGCCGACCCGGTCGAGACCGCCCTCGACGCCCATCTGAACGACGACGGGGGGTACGGCCACGCGCTGGAGCCCGATCTGCGCGGCCCCGTCAGCCAGCCGCTGCACACCGCGCACGCGCTGCGCGTCCTGGACTCCATCGGCCGCTGCGGCGGACAGCGCGTGGAGCGCGTGTGCCGCTATCTGACCTCCGTGTCGACCGCCGACGGGGCGCTCCCCGCCGTCCTCCCCACGCAGCGCGGGTACCCGGTGGCGCCGTTCGTCCCGATCGTGGACGACCCGCCCAGCGAGCTGCTGGCGACCGGTCCGGTGGTCGGTCTGCTGCACCGCAACGAGGTGTGGCACGCCTGGCTGTTCCGGGCCACGGAGTTCTGCTGGCGGGCGGTGGACTCCCTGGAGCGGTCCCATCCGTACGAGGTCGAGGCGGCCGTGGCCTTCCTGGACGCCGTACCCGACCGCCCGCGCGCGGAGGCGGCCGCCGACCGTCTGGGCCGGCTGGTGCGCGAGCACCGGCTGGCCGCGCTGGACCCGGACCGCCTGGACGCCTTCCCGGTCGCGCCCGGGTACGCCCCCGGAGAGCACCACTTCCCGCACGACTTCGCGCGGACACCGCACTCGCTGGCGCGCACGTGGTTCACGGACGACGAGATGGCCCGCTCCCTGGACTTCCTCGCCGGCGAGCAGCGGGAGGACGGCGGCTGGCCGGTGCGGTGGCGTCACTGGGCACCTGCTCCCGCCCTGGAGGCGCGCCCCATGGTGACGATCGAGGCGTTGCGCACCCTGCGGGCGCACGGCCGGGCGGTCGGCTGACCTCGTCCGGCGCCGGTCGGGTCCCGGGCGGTCTGTCAGCCGACCGGTACCCGTCAGCCGCCCAGTGCCCGCACCCCCGCGGTCACCACCACCGCCGCGGCGACGACCAGCAGGAAGGGCGCCCGCAGGACCAGTGCCACGGCCGCCGCGGCCAGTCCGGCCGCCCGCGCGTCCAGCACCAGGGCGTGCCCGTCGGCGAACGTCTGCTGGGCCGTGAGCGCGGCCAGCAGGGCGACGGGGAGCAGCGCGGCGAGCCGCCGGACGAGGGGCCGTTCCAGCGCCCCCGCGGGCACGAGGAGCCCGGCGAGCTTGACGGCGTAACAGCCGAGGGCGGTCGCCCCGATCGCGATCCAGACGTTCACCGCTGCTCTCCTCGCCGCTCGTCGTCGCGGTCCTGCTTGTCTTCCGGCGCCTGTGGTGACGCACCGCCGGTCCGGTCCTCCGGCGCCTGTCGTGACGCGGCGCCGGTCCGGCTCGCCCCGCGCCGCCCCTGGGCGTACAGCACGACCGGCGCGGCGAGCGCGGCCGCCAGGACGGGCACCCCGGCGGGCAGGACGGGCAGCAGCCCGAGGCCCAGCAGGACCGCGAGGGCCGCGACGGTCCGCTCGGTGGTGGTCCGGAGCATGGGCGCGAGCAGCGCCAGGAAGACGGCGGGACCGGCCGCGTCGAGCCCCCACGCGTCCGTGTCCCCGATGGCCTCGGCGCCCAGGGCACCGAGCAGGGTGGTGAGGTTCCACAGCAGGTACAGGCTCAGCCCGGTGACCGTGAACCCGATGCGGGCGGCACGCCTCCCGGGCTGCGCCAGCGACACGGCCGCGGTCTCGTCGATCACCCACTGCGCGGCGAAGGGCCGCACTGCGCGCGGGAGGGCCAGCAACTGCGACAGACGCAGCCCGTAGAACGCGTTGCGCACCCCGAGGAAGAAGGCACCGGCGGCCGCCGTCAGCGGGTTGCCGCCCGCGGCGAGCGCGCCGACCAGCGCGAACTGGGAGGCGCCGGTGAACACCAGGAGGCTCAGCGCGCAGGTCTGCCACACCGTGAGCCCGCTGCCGGCCGAGGTCACCCCGAAGGCGAACCCGGACAGTCCTACGGCGATTCCGACGCCGAGGGCGTCCCGTACGACGGCGGAGTCCGGCTTTCCCGCGCCGTCAGCGCGTATGTCTGCGAGAGCTGTCTGTTCTGCCACACCGAGGACGGTAGGAGCAGCTCCCCGCGCGCGTCTTGTACGTTCTTGCGCTCCCGCTGGTAGGCGCCCGGCGGGACGCCCACGATCCGCGCGAAGTGCCGGTTGAGGTGCGGCTGGTCGGTGAACCCCACCGCCAGGGCGGCCTCGGCGGGTGCCGTCCCCGCGTCCAGCAGCCGCCGTGCCCGCCGCACGCGCGCGTCCGTCAGCCAGGTGTGCGGGGGCATGCCGTACGCGTCGCGGAAGGCCCGCAGCAGGGCGAAGGGGCTGGTGCCGAGGTCCGCGGCGAGCTGCTCCAGGGTCGGCGGGTCGGTCATGCGCTGTTCCAGCACGGCACGCGCGCGGGCAGCGATCCGCGCCCCGGCCGTGCGCACCTCGCGCTGCGGGAGCGGTCCGCCGTTGAGCCTCAGCAACCGGGTGACGGCCACCCGCAGCAGGGTGTCGGCGGCCAGCGCGTTGCCCTCGTCGGCGGCGCGGAGCACCTGGTGGACCAGGCCGACGGCGTAGGGGTCGTCGAGGACGGGGCGGACGAATCCCGGGGTGCCGCGCAGGGTCGTCGTCTCGGCGGCGATCTGTGCGACGACGTCGGGCGCCGGGTACACCGCCCCGTACTTCCAGCCCTCCGGGACACCGGCCCGCCCGGTGTGCGGGGTGTCCGGGTTGACCAGCGCGAGCGCGCCGGCACCCGCGTACTGGTCGGCGCCGCCGTGGTGGAAGACCTCGACGCCGTCGGCGATGGCCGCGATGACGAAGTGCTCGTGGGTGTGCCGGACGAAGGTCTTGCGGATGTAGCGGGCGCGCAGCAGATCGACCCCGGGCAGGTCGGCGTACCGCCAGTGCCGCGCCAACTCGTCCGAACCCGCCATGGCCCCATTCTCCGCGACCCCGGCCGGGACACGCACCCCGCCCCTCCCCAGGTCCGCCGCATCCGCGCAGCTCAGGGCCATTGTCAGTGGCGGGGTGCAGGATGGACGCATGGTCAGCTCCGCACACCGAGCCCTCGACGGTTTCTCCCCCGCGACCCGCGGCTGGTTCACGGGGGCGTTCTCCGCGCCCACCGCGGCCCAGGCGGGCGCGTGGCAGGCCATCGGCGCGGGGTCGGACGTGCTGGTGGTGGCCCCGACCGGTTCCGGCAAGACCCTGGCCGCCTTCCTCGCCGCCCTGGACCAGCTCGCCTCGACGCCGCCGCCCGCCGACCCCAAGAAGCGGTGCCGGGTGCTGTACGTGTCTCCGCTCAAGGCCCTCGCGGTCGACGTCGAGCGCAACCTCCGCAGCCCCCTGACCGGGATCCGTCAGGAATCCGTCCGCCTGGGCCTGCCCGAGCCCGAGGTCAGGGTCGGTATCCGCTCCGGCGACACCCCGCCCGCCGAGCGCCGTGCGCTGGCCACCCGCCCGCCGGACATCCTGATCACCACCCCGGAGTCCCTGTTCCTGATGCTGACGTCGGCCACACGCGAGGCGCTGGCCGGGGTCGAGACGGTGATCCTGGACGAGGTGCACGCGGTCGCCGGTACCAAGCGCGGCGCGCATCTCGCGCTGACCCTGGAGCGGCTGGACGAACTGCTGCCGAGGCCCGCCCGCCGGATCGGTCTGTCGGCGACCGTCCGCCCGGTCGACGAAGTCGCCCGGTATCTCTCGCCGCGCCGCAAGGTGGAGATCGTCCAGCCCAAGTCCGGCAAGGAGTTCGACCTCTCGGTGGTCGTCCCCGTGCAGGACCTGGCCGAGCTGGGCGCCTCCCCGGTCGCCGACGGTTCGGAGGGGGCCGAGCGTCCGTCGATCTGGCCGCATGTCGAGGAGCGGATCACCGACCTGGTCCAGGCCCATCGCTCCACGATCGTCTTCGCCAACTCCCGCCGGCTCGCCGAGCGCCTGTGCAACCGGCTCAACGAGATCGCCTACGAGCGGGCCACCGGCGAGCCCCTCGACGAGCATCACGCTCCCGCCCAGTTGATGGGCGGCTCGGGTGCGGCCCAGGGCGCCCCGGCGGTCATCGCGCGGGCCCACCACGGCTCGGTCTCCAAGGAGCAGCGCGCCCTGGTCGAGGAGGACCTGAAGGCGGGCCGGCTGCCCGCCGTGGTCGCGACCTCCAGCCTGGAGCTGGGCATCGACATGGGCGCCGTCGACCTGGTGATCCAGGTCGAGTCACCGCCGTCCGTCGCCTCGGGGCTCCAGCGCGTCGGCCGCGCGGGGCACCAGGTGGGCGCGGTCTCCACCGGCGTCGTGTTCCCCAAGTACCGCGGCGACCTCGTCCAGGCGGCGGTGGTCACCGAGCGGATGCGCACCGGCTCGATCGAGTCCCTGCGCGTGCCCGCCAACCCGCTGGACGTCCTGGCCCAGCAGTTGGTGGCCATGACGGCCCTGGACACCTGGCAGGTCGACGACCTGCTGGCCACGGTCCGCAGGGCCGCGCCCTTCGCCTCGCTGCCGGAGTCGGCGTTCACGGCCGTCCTGGACATGCTCGCCGGCCGCTACCCGTCCGACGCGTTCGCGGAGCTGCGCCCGCGCGTGGTGTGGGACCGCGTGGCCGGCACGGTCACCGGCCGCCCCGGCGCCCAGCGTCTCGCCGTCACCTCCGGCGGGACGATCCCGGACCGCGGCCTGTTCGGCGTCTTCCTGGCGGGCTCCGACCCCAAGAAGGGCGGCGGCCGCGTCGGCGAGCTGGACGAGGAGATGGTCTACGAGTCCCGGGTGGGCGACGTCTTCACGCTCGGTACGAGCTCCTGGCGCATCGAGGACATCACGCGTGACCGTGTCCTGGTCTCCCCGGCCCCCGGGGTGCCGGGCCGCCTGCCGTTCTGGAAGGGTGACCAGCTCGGCCGCCCGCTGGAGCTGGGCCGCGCGGTGGGCGCCTTCCTCCGCGAGGTCGGCTCCCTGTCCAAGGAGGACGCGCGGCTCCGGCTGCTCACCGCGGGCCTGGACGCCTGGGCGGCCGACAACGTGCTCGCCTACCTCGACGAACAGCGCGAGGCGTGCGGCCATGTCCCGGACGACCGCACGATCGTCGTGGAGCGCTTCCGTGACGAACTGGGCGACTGGCGGGTCGTCGTCCACTCCCCCTTCGGCGCCCAGGTCCACGCCCCCTGGGCCCTCGCCCTCGGCGCCAAGCTCTCCGAGCGGTACGGCATGGACGCCCAGGTCATGCACGCCGACGACGGCATCGTGCTGCGGCTGCCGGACGCCGACCTCATGGGCCTGGACCTGCTGGACCGGGAACCCCGCAAGGCAGGAACGGAGTACGACGCCGAGCAGGCCCCGGTCGGAGCAGCCGACGTCGTCTTCGACAAGGGCGAGGTCGACCGGATCGTCACCGACCAGGTCGGCGGCTCGGCACTGTTCGCGGCCCGCTTCCGCGAGTGCGCCGCCCGCGCGCTGCTGCTCCCGCGCCGCAACCCCGGCCGGCGCACCCCGCTGTGGCAGCAACGCCAGCGCGCGGCGCAACTGCTGGAGGTGGCGAGCGAGTTCGGCTCCTTCCCGATCGTCCTGGAGGCGGTCCGCGAGTGCCTCCAGGACGTCTTCGACGTCCCCGGGCTCGTGGAGCTGATGGGCGACCTGGAGTCCCGCAAGGTCCGCCTGGTCGAGGTCACCACCCCGGAACCCTCCCCGTTCGCCCGCTCCCTCCTCTTCGGCTACGTCGCCCAGTTCCTCTACGAGGGCGACTCACCGCTCGCCGAACGCCGCGCCGCCGCGCTCTCCCTTGACTCGCGGCTGCTGGCCGAGCTGCTTGGCCAGGCGGAGCTGCGCGAACTGCTCGACGCCGACGTCCTCACCGAGCTGGAGCGTGAACTCCAGTGGCTCACCGAGGACCGGCGGGTGAAGGACACCGAGGGTGTCGCGGACCTGCTGCGCCTCCTGGGCCCGCTCACCGACGCCGAACTCGCCGAGCGCGGCGCCGAACCGGGATGGGCGCCTGAACTGGCCCGGGCCCGGCGCACGATCAAGGTCCGGATCACCGGCGCCGACCACTGGGCCGCGATCGAGGACGCGGGCCGGCTGCGCGACGCGCTCGGCACCGCCCTTCCGGTGGGGGTGCCGGAAGCCTTCACCGAGCCCGTGAAGGACCCCCTCGGCGATCTCCTGGCCCGGCACGCGCGCACCCATGGCCCGTTCACCTCCACGAGCGCGGCGGCCCGCTTCGGTCTGGGCGTCGCGGTCACCGACGGCGCCCTCCAGCGGCTCGCGGCCGCCGGACGCGTCGTCCAGGGCGAGTTCCATCCGGCGGGCATCGGCCAGGAGTGGTGCGACGCGACCGTGCTGCGCCGGCTGCGACGCCGCTCGCTGGCCGCCCTCCGCCACGAACTCGAACCGGTGCCGCCGCCCGCCCTCGCCCAGTTCCTGCCCCAGTGGCAGCACATCGGCAAGGGCCACTCCCTGCGCGGCATCGACGGGCTGGTGCGGGCCGTCGAGCAGCTCCAGGGCGCGTCGGTGCCCGCCTCGGCCCTGGAGAAGCTGGTCCTGCCGTCCCGCGTACGCGACTACACCCCGGCGATGCTCGACGAACTCACCTCGGCCGGCGAGGTCGTCTGGGCCGGCGCGGGCGCCCTCCCCGGCAAGGACGGCTGGGTCTCCCTCTACCTGGCCGACGCCGCGCCCCTCCTCCTGCCGCCGCCGCATCCCCTGGAACTGACGGCACTTCACCAGTCCGTGCTGGACACCCTGTCCGGCGGCTACGGCCTGTTCTTCCGTCAGATCGCCGACCAGATCCGGGCCACCACCCACCCGGACGTCACCGAGCCCCAGCTCGCCGACGCCGTCTGGGACCTGGCCTGGTCCGGCCGCCTCACCAACGACACGCTCGCCCCGATGCGTTCCCTGCTGGGCTCGGGCCGCACGGCCGGTGCCACGGCCCACCGCGCCAAACGCACGATCCCGCGCGGGCGGTACGGCTCCCTCGCGTCCGGCGCCCGCACGGCCTCCCGCACCGGCCCTCCCACCGTCGCGGGCCGCTGGTCCCTGCTCCCGGCACTGGAACCCGACCCCACCGTCCGCGCCCACGCCGTCGCGCGCACGCTCCTCGACCGGCACGGCGTGGTGACCAGGGGCGCGGTCGCCGCCGAGGGCATCGAGGGCGGCTTCTCGGCGACGTACCGGGTGCTGTCCGTGTTCGAGGAGAGCGGCCAGGCCCGGCGCGGCTATGTCGTCGAGGGCCTGGGCGCGGCCCAGTTCGCGATGGACGGCGCCGTGGACCGTCTGCGCGCGGTGGCCAACGCGCGCGACCGGGGCGAGCCCCTTCCCGGTGCGGCACCCGCCGCTGACGGCTCCCCCGACGACCACTTCCCAAGCGGCTTCCCCGCCGAGGACCTCACCTGGAACACGGCAGGTCTCGACGACCCCTTCGCCTCCCCCGGCGCGGGCGGCCCCCGTGGCGGCGGCCCGGCATCCCCGTACGACCCGGGCCCCGCCCTCTCGCCGTACGACCCGGGCCCCGCGCCGCCCTCGCCGTACTCCTCCGCCTACGCGCCCCCCGCCGACCGCCGCCGCCGTACCCGCGAAGACTCCGCCGCTTCCCGGGCGCTCGTGCTCGCCGCCGCCGACCCGGCCAACGCGTACGGCGCGGCCCTGTCCTGGCCCGAGCCCCCGACCGGTGCCGGGCACAAGCCGGGCCGCAAGGCGGGCTCCCTGGTGGTCCTCGTCGACGGCGAGCTGACGCTCTACATGGAGCGCGGCGGCAAGACCCTGCTGGCCTGGCCCTCCGCCCCCGGCGGCGAGGAGTCCCCGCCCGACGATCCCCGGCTGCACAGCGCGGCCGAGGCCCTCGCCGCGGCCGCCCGCGCGGGTTCGCTCGGCACGATCACCGTGGAGCGGGTCAACGGCGCCTCGGCCCTGACCTCCCCCCTCGGCACCCTCCTGGAAGGAGCCGGCTTCATCGCCACCCCCAGAGGACTGCGCCTCCGCCCATGACCGCCACCGACCGCACTCCCCCTTTGCCGACCCGCCCTCACCCCTTCTCGCCGTGCCGCCCTTCCTCACCGTGCCACCCTTGACGCATGCCCGAAGGTGACACGGTCTGGCAGGCGGCGGCGCGGCTGCACAGCGCGCTCGCGGGCAAGGTGCTGACCCGCTCCGACCTGCGCGTGCCGAAGTACGCCACAGCCGACCTCACCGGCCGCGCCGTCCTGGACGTCACCCCGCGCGGCAAGCACCTCCTCACCCGCGTCGAGGGCGGCCTCACGCTCCACTCGCATCTGCGGATGGACGGCTCCTGGAAGATCTACGCCCACGACCAGCGCTGGACCGGCGGCCCCGGTCACCAGATCCGGGCGATCCTCGGCACCCACGACCGCACGGCCGTCGGCTACCGCCTCCCCGTCCTCGAACTGCTGCGCACCAGCGAGGAGCAGCGGGCCGTCGGCCACCTCGGCCCCGATCTCCTGGGCCCCGACTGGGACCCCGACCAGGCCCTCGCCAACCTGCTCGCCGACCCCGCCCGCCCGCTCGGCGAGGCCCTGCTCGACCAGCGCAATCTCGCCGGCATCGGCAACGTCTACAAGAGCGAACTCTGCTTCCTGCTCGGCGTCACCCCCTGGCTCCCGATCGGCGCGCTCCCCGCCGACCGTGCCGCGAAGCCGGCCGCGCTCGCCAAACGGCTCCTGGAGGCCAACCGCGACCACCCGGTCCGCAACACCACCGGCCGCCGCGGCCAGGACCTGTTCGTCTACGGCCGTGCCCGCCGCCCCTGTCTGCGCTGCGGCACCCCCGTGCGCGTCGCCGACCAGGGCGACGGCTCCCGCGAACGCCCCACCTACTGGTGCCCGCACTGCCAGCAGGGCCCGGCCCCGGCACCGGGCTCCCCACAGGCCCGCCGCGTCCGACCGTCACCGACTGATTGACGATCCGTCAGAAACACTCGTACCGTCCCTTCATGGCCGTGAAGGCGTACGACCTCACTGGGCGCACCGCGTTCGTCACCGGCGCGGCGAGCGGGATCGGCCGCGCCTGCGCCGTACTGCTCGCCGAGGCGGGCGCCACCGTGCACGGCGCGGACCTCGACGCGGCGGGCCTGCACGAGACGGCGACCCTCATCAAGGCCCAGGGCGGGATCGCCCGCACGCACCACCTCGACGTCACCGACCGGGTCCAGGTCCGGCAGGCCGTCGGATCCTGTGAGCGGGTGGACGTGATGGTCGCTGTCGCCGGGATCATGCACAGCAGTCCGGTCCTGGAGACCCGCGACGAGGATCTCGACCGGGTCCTGGCCGTCAATTTCAAGGGCGTGCTGTACGCCTGCCAGGAGGCGGCCCGCCTGATGATCGCGCACGACAGCGGAGGCAGCATCGTGACCATGGCCTCCGGCGCCGTGGACACCGGCGGGCCCGGCCTGCTCTGCTACGGGGCCGCGAAGGCGGCCGTGGTCCAGCTCACCAAGACCCTCGCGAACGAGGTCGGCCGGTACGGCATCCGGGTCAACGCGGTCGCGCCGGGCTGGATCCGCACCCCGATGACCGACCGCCACGACGCCGGCGCACAGCAGCACACCGAGGCGCTCATGTCCCGCATGTCACCCCTGGGCCGCGTGGGCGCCCCCGAGGAGGTGGCGCACGCCGTCCTGCATCTGGCGTCGGACGCGTCGGCCTTCACGACGGGCCAGATCCTCCGCCCGAACGGCGGCGTCGCCATGCCCTGGTGACACGCGCCCGACCCCCAGCACCCAACCTGTCCCCGGGACCGGCCTCCACGCCCGCACCAGCACCGGCCCGAGCACGCGGAGCCCCTGCACCAGCACCCGCCCCAGCCCTCCCAGAGCCCGCCCTCCAAGCCGCCCCCCACCGCCCCGCAGCCACCGCCCCGGCAGCCCGCGCCTTGGCCACGCAGTGCACCGGCAGCAGACTCAGCCCCCACCCGCCCGCGGCCACCGCTCCCTCCAGCGCACCGGCGTCGGGCGCCACCGCCCAGCGGATCGCGGCCCACCACCACACCGCGCCGAGCCCCACAGCGGCCGCCCGGCGCACTATCCAGCCCTCCATGGCCTCACCTCCACGCCGAGCCCCCGCGCCCCTCCACGATGACCGCAACCCCCGGCACCGGCAATCGCACCCGGAAGGCCACCCCGCCCCGCAGGCCCCCGAACGCGAAAAACCCCGACCGCACCTCTCCGGGATCTTCCCGGAGAACCCCGGCCGGGGCCTCACACTGATCTTCACACTCACACGTGGCCGCTCAGGCGCCCACGCGCGTGAACCTACGCGGCGACCACGTCCACCGCCTCGGCGGGTGCCTTGATGGTCACTCGCTCCGGCGGCACACCGGTCACCGACACGGAACCCAGCATCGGACGAACCGACGTGGGCACAGGCTCACTGGGGGTGGCCGCAGCGGACTGGGCCAGCTCGGCGAGGGCGAGTTCGTCGCTCACTTCTCGCATGAGCTCGGACATCCGTACGTCCAGCGCGTCGCAGATGGCGGACAGCAGCTCGGAGGATGCCTCCTTCTGCCCCCGCTCCACCTCGGAGAGATAGCCGAGTGAGACTCGGGCGGACGAGGAGACTTCGCGCAGAGTACGGCCCTGGCGCTGGCGCTGCCGACGCAGCACGTCACCCAGCAGGCGACGGAGCAGAATCATCGGTGGCTCCCTCCTCGGACCGCGTAGCCGCATCCTTCACGCCCCACCGTACCGCCTCGCGCTGCGGCCGTGCGGGGAGCGATGTCGTGTTCACTCAGGGCTGCAAACATCAAAACCCCCCGTTCTGTTCCGTATCCTGTGCCCGCTCATTCCCGGTCTGTTCGCCCGCAAGCTCCTTCAGGAGCAGTGCGAGTACGCTCCGTACACTCTCTCTACGAATTTCCGCGCGGTCGCCGTTCAACCGCAGGGCCTCCACTTTTCCGCCAGAGGCGGAACCGGACGCCCCTGTGAAAGGCCCGTCGACGGCGACGAAGACGGTCCCCACGGGCTGTCCGTCCTGGGCGTCCGGGCCGGCCACTCCGGTGGTCGCGACTCCCCAGTCGGCGCCCAGCGCCTTGCGCACTCCGGCCGCCATCTGGGCCGCGACCTGCGGATCCACGGCTCCGCGGGCGGCCAGCAGATCGGCGTCGACCCCGAGCAGTTCGTGCTTGAGGGCGGTGGCGTAGGCCGTGACCGATCCCCGGAAGACTTTGGACGCCCCGGGGACCGATGTGATCTCCGCCGCAACCAGGCCACCGGTCAGCGACTCGGCCACGGCGAGCGTCCCGCCGTTCACCGTGAGTAGTCGCACCACGTCAGTGGCCGTGGATGTCACGCTTGGTTCTCCTCCGTGGTCTCCTGCGCAGCGGCCCGGCGCGCGGCGATTCCCTGGCGGCGCAGCACAATGGCCTGTCTCACATAGTCGAGCCCGGTCACGACGGTCAGGACGACGGCCGCGGCCATCACCCACCACCGCAGGGTGGCCAGCCAGCCGGTGAGCGCCAGGACGTACATCCCGACGGCCACGCCCTGGGTGAGCGTCTTGAGCTTGCCGCCCCGGCTCGCCGGGATCACTCCGTACCGGATGACGATGAAACGCAGGAGGGTGATCCCGAGTTCCCGGCCGAGGATCACGATCGTCACCCACCACGGCAGATCGCCGAGGTACGAGAGGCAGATGAGCGCGGCTCCCATGATCGCCTTGTCGGCGATGGGGTCGGCGATCTTCCCGAAGTCGGTGACGAGGTTGTAGGTCCGCGCAAGATGCCCGTCGAACAGGTCGGTGATCATGGCGATCGCGAAGGCCGCCCAGGCGAGGGACCGCCACGCGGGGTCGTACCCGCCGTCGGCCAGCATCAGGGCGACGAAGCCGGGCACCAGGATCAGCCGGAGCATCGTCAGCAGATTGGCGATGTTCCAGACGCTCGCCTGGTTGACGGCCGCGGCGGCGATCTTCTTGCCCCGCGGAGCCTTCCCGGCGGAGCCGTCGGTGTCGGAGCCGGTGGCAGGACCGGACGAGGAGGACGAAGAGGAACGGCCGGTCACGGCGGCGGACACCCCGGCGCCCGAGGCGCCTGGGACATCCGGCGCATCCGACACGTCCGCGGCGGGCGCGGTCGCCTTCGCCCGCGCGGAGCCGCCCGCGGCCGACGCCGGAACACCCGTCATCTGCCCGCCTCCTCACTACACCCGAACGAGCCCTGGAGAGGCTCGGCCACCAGGTCGACACCTTCCGTCCCGACCACCTTCGCCTCGACCATACGGCCGACGCTCAGACCTTCGCCCGACGTGAGCAGCACCTGGCCGTCCGTCTCGGGCGCCTGGTGCTCGCCGCGGCCGTACACGCCGTCCTCGTCGACGGACTCGACGAGGACGTGCACGGTTTCGCCGAGGCGCTCCTCGGCGCGCTGCGAGACGAGCTCCTCGGCGAGCCGGGAGACCCGGGCGAGCCGCTCGGCGACGATCTCCTCGTCGAGCTTGTCGCCGTAGGTCGCGGCCTCGGTGCCCTCCTCGTCGGAGTAGCCGAAGACGCCGATGGCGTCCAGGCGGGCGCCGTTCAGGAAGCGCTCCAGCTCGGCGAGGTCGCTCTCGGACTCGCCGGGGAAGCCCACGATGAAGTTGGAGCGGACACCCGCCTGCGGGGCCTTGCCCCGGATGGTGTCGAGCAGCTCCAGGAAGCGGTCGGTGTCGCCGAAGCGGCGCATCGCGCGCAGTACGCCGGGCGCGGAGTGCTGGAAGGAGAGGTCGAAGTAGGGGGCGATCTTGGGCGTGGAGGTCAGCACGTCGATCAGACCGGGCCGCATCTCGGCGGGCTGGAGGTAGCTGACCCGCACCCGCTCCAGGCCGTCGATGGCGGCCAGCTCGGGCAGCAGGGACTCCAGCAGGCGGATGTCGCCGAGGTCCTTGCCGTAGGAGGTGTTGTTCTCGGAGACCAGCATGATCTCCTTGACGCCCTGCTCGGCGAGCCAGCGCGTCTCGTTCAGCACGTCGCTCGGGCGGCGGGAGATGAAGGAGCCGCGGAAGGACGGGATGGCGCAGAAGGAGCAGCGCCGGTCGCAGCCGGAGGCGAGCTTGACCGAGGCGACCGGGGCGCCGTCGAGCCGGCGCCGCAGGGGCGCGCGGGGGCCGGAGGCGGGGGCGAGCCCGTCCGGGAGGTCCGCCGGGGCGTGACCCGGGAGGGCGACCAGGGAGGCCGACTCCTGCCGTTCCGCCGGGCTGATCGGCAGCAGCTTGCGCCGGTCGCGGGGGGTGTGGGAGGCGTGGATGCCGCCGTTCAGGATGGTCTGGAGGCGGTCGGAGATGTCGGCGTAGTCGTCGAAGCCGAGCACGCCGTCGGCCTCGGGGAGGGCCTCGGCGAGTTCCTTGCCGTACCGCTCGGCCATGCAGCCCACCGCGACCACGGCCTGGGTTCTGCCGTGACCCTTGAGGTCGTTGGCCTCCAGGAGGGCGTCGACGGAGTCCTTCTTGGCGGCTTCGACGAAGCCGCAGGTGTTGACGACGGCGACGTCCGCTTCCTCGGCGTCCTCGACGAGCTGCCAGCCGTCCGCCTCCAAACGGCCTGCGAGCTCCTCCGAGTCCACCTCGTTACGGGCGCAGCCAAGGGTGACGAGTGCGACGGTACGGCGTTCAGGCATGGGCTCAAGACTACTTTGTCCCACCGACACCGAATGTCGACGGGGTTGGCGATCTTCGCCAACCCCGTACGGACTCGTGGACCCACCGGCCCCTTATCCGGCCTGGGGGTCGCCCTTGGTGTAGGTCAGGCGCTCCACGGCGCCCGGCCGGAAGTCGTCCTCGATCTTCTTGCCGTTGACGAAGAGGTCGATCGCCCCGGCGTCGCCGAGGACGAGGTTGATCTTCTCGCTGTCCTGGAAGGTCTTGGAGTCGCCCTGCTTGAGCAGGCCGTCGAAGAGCAGCCGGCCGTTGTGGTCCTTGGCGGAGATCCAGCTCCGGCCGTCGGTGGCGCTGACCTGGACGGTCACCTTGTCCTGGGGGGCGGCGGCGATGGCGCTGTCGGAGGGCTCGGGCTTCTGGTCGACGGGCTTCTCGGTCTTGGGGGTGGGCGAGGCGGTGGCGCTGGCCGCCGGGGTGCCGCCCTCGGCGACCTGTTCCTTGGAGCCGCCGTCGTCGCCGCCCTTGACCGCGGTGAAGCCGACGAAGCCGATCACGGCGACGATCGCGGCGACCATCGCCGCGGTCCAGTTCGGGCCGCGGCGTTCGGGGCGGATGCGTTCCGCCTCGAACAGGGGCGCGGGCGCGGTCGGCGCGGGGCGGCCGCCGTGGGTGGCGTCGTAGCGCTCGATCAGCGGGGCCGGATCGAGGTGGACGGCCCTGGCCAGCGTCCGGATGTGCCCGCGCGCGTAGACGTCCCCGCCGCAGGGGGCGAAGTCGTCCGCCTCGATGGCATGGACGATGGCGATGCGGACCCGGGTGGCGGTGCTGACGTCGTCGACGGTCAGCCCGGCCGTGATGCGCGCCTCGCGCAGGGCACGGCCGATCGAGAAGGGGACTTCCTCGGACGGGTCTTCGAACGGACGCTCGTCTTCAGGAGAGTTGCCGATGGACACGGGGGCGCCTTTCGAGCGTGTAGCCACCTGTGCTGGAGGTTCAGTCTAGGGGGGGTGCCAAAGGGAGGGGCAACCGGGCGGTACGACTTTGTACGCCATCGGAATGGCCGGACAATCCGATGACGGGCCAGGCACGGCGCTCGGTTGAAAGCCGTACCTGATCCTCTCGCTCAACTGGACGTTCGTCGCAGGGAAACGGTTGCTCTGAGATCTCTAACGGGTGAGTCACGGTCGCGTCTACCCCCGTGCCGGGCCGCTATCCCTCGGACTCCCCGCGGATCACCGCGAGCACGCCGTCCAGTTCGTCCGGCTTCACGAGGACGTCACGCGCCTTGGACCCCTCGCTGGGGCCGACGATGTTGCGCGACTCCATGAGGTCCATCAGCCGGCCGGCCTTGGCGAAGCCGACGCGCAGCTTGCGCTGGAGCATCGAGGTCGATCCGAACTGGGTGGAGACGACCAGCTCGGCCGCCTGGCACAGCAGGTCGAGGTCGTCGCCGATGTCCTCGTCGATCTCCTTCTTCTGCTTGGTGCCGACGGTGACGTCGTCCCGGAAGACGGGCGCCATCTGGTCCTTGCAGTGCTGGACGACCTCGGCGACCTCGGCCTCGGTGACGAACGCGCCCTGCATACGCGTCGGTTTGTTGGCCCCCATCGGCAGGAACAGACCGTCGCCCTTGCCGATCAGCTTCTCGGCGCCGGGCTGGTCCAGGATGACCCGCGAGTCGGCGAGCGAGGAGGTGGCGAAGGCGAGCCGCGAAGGCACGTTCGCCTTGATCAGACCGGTGACGACGTCGACCGAGGGGCGCTGGGTGGCGAGCACGAGGTGGATGCCGGCCGCGCGCGCGAGCTGCGTGATCCGCACGATCGCGTCCTCGACGTCACGCGGGGCGACCATCATCAGGTCGGCCAGCTCGTCGACGATGACCAGCAGGTAGGGGTAGGGCTGGAGTTCGCGCTCGCTGCCCTCGGGCGGCTTGACCTTGCCGTTCCTTATGGCCTCGTTGAAGTCGTCGATGTGCCGGAAGCCGTACGCGGCGAGGTCGTCGTAGCGCAGGTCCATCTCGCGGACGACCCACTGGAGCGCCTCGGCGGCCCGCTTGGGGTTGGTGATGATCGGGGTGATCAGGTGCGGGATGCCCTCGTAGGCGGTCAGCTCGACGCGCTTGGGGTCGACGAGGACCATCCGCACGTCCTCCGGGGTCGCGCGGACCATGATCGAGGTGATCAGGCAGTTGATGCAGGACGACTTGCCGGAGCCGGTGGCGCCGGCCACCAGGATGTGCGGCATCTTCGCGAGGTTGGCCATCACATAGCCGCCCTCGACGTCCTTGCCGAGCGCGACCAGCATCGGATGGTCGTCCTCCGCCGCGTCCGCGAGCCGCAGCACGTCGCCGAGGTTGACCATCTCGCGGTCGGTGTTGGGGATCTCGATGCCGACCGCCGACTTGCCGGGGATCGGGCTGATGATCCGCACGTCGGGGCTGGCGACCGCGTAGGCGATGTTCTTGGTGAGCGCGGTGATCCGCTCGACCTTCACGGCGGGGCCGAGCGTGACCTCGTAGCGGGTGACCGTCGGCCCCCGGGTGAAGCCGGTGACGTCGGCGTCCACCTTGAACTCGGCGAAGACCTGGCGCAGGGAGTCGACGATGGCGTCGTTGGCGGCGCTGCGCGACTTGCCGGGTCCCCCGCGCGTGAGGAGGTCGAGCGACGGCAGGGAGTAGGTGATGTCCCCGGAGAGCTGGAGCTGTTCGGCGCGCGGCGGCAGGTCGCGGATCTCCTCGGGGGCCGACTTGGTGAGGTCCGGCACGGCCTGTTCGGCGCTGAGCTTCTCCTGCCGGGCCCGCTTCGCCGGGGCCGGGACCGGGGTGGGTACGGGGGTGGTCTCCTCGCGGTCGCCGACGCTGACGCCCTGGGTGAGGTCGGCGACGAGCGGCGAGGGCGGCATGCCGTGCAGGACGGCGCCGTCGAGGTCGGCCGCGGCCGCCGCGGCGATGTCCACGGCGTCCAGCTTCCGGTTCATCGCGGGCTGCGGTACGGCGGAGCGGCGGGGCCGGCCGCGGCGCTTGGCGAGGGCCTCCTGCTCGGCCTCCTCGGCGTCGAACTCCCGGGGGGCGTTCCGATGCCCGCGGGGGCGCGCGGGCAGCGCTTCGCGCCACTGTTCGTCGTAGCGCTCGTCGTCGCCGACGTCACCGAACTCGTCGAACCGGTCCGGCTCGGGGGCGTCCAGCACGCCCAGGCGTACGCCGAGCGCGCGCAGCCGCTGCGGAACGGCGTTGACCGGGGTGGCGGTGACGACCAGCAGTCCGAAGATCGTCAGCAGCACCAGCAGCGGTACGGCGAGCACCTCGCCCATGGAGTACGTCAGCGGGGTCGCCGCGCCCCAGCCGATCAGACCGCCGGCGTCCCTTATCGCCTGCATGCCGGCGCCGCGGGCGGGCGAGCCGCAGGCAATGTGGACCTGGCCGAGGATCCCGATGACGAGGGCGGACAGGCCGATCACGATCCGCCCGTTGGCCTCGGGCTTCTCGGGGTGGCGGATGAAGCGCACGGCGACGGCCGCGACCAGGATCGGCACCAGCAGGTCGAGCCGGCCGAACGATCCGGTCACCAGGATCTCGACGAGGTCGCCGACCGGTCCGCGCAGATCCGCCCAGGTGCCCGCGGCGCAGATCAGCGCGATCGCGAAGAGCAGCAGCGCGAGGCCGTCCTTGCGGTGGGCGGGGTCGAGGTTCTTCGCGCCGTTCCCTATGCCGCGGAAGACGGCGCCGACGGCATGCGCCAGTCCGAGCCAGACGGCACGCACCAGGCGGTACACGCCCCCGGTGGGGCTCGGCGCCGGCTTGGGCGCCGGCGCGGCCTTCTTCGCCGCGGCCTTGCGGGCGGGCGCCTTCTTGGCCGGGGCCTTCTTCGCGGCGGCCTTCGCCGGAGCCTTCGAGGGAGCAGCCGCCTTCTTGGCGGGCTGCTTCTTGGCTGCGGAGGGACGTGAGGCCATGGGTGTGAGGTTACCGGGGGAGGCCACAGGGGACACGCGTGCCCACTGCTTCACCCGTTCGTGTCGTCACCACGGTGGCACGGAAGTGACGCTTCCGCTTCGGGGAGGGCGACGCCCGCCGCATCCCCCGTGTGCGAGGGCGGAACTGAGGGACGCTCATGCCCAACTGTTCCCGCCCCCCACGTCAGTTCTGCGACGGCAGTGCGGAGGCTCCGCCGGTGCCCGGCTCCAGCGCGTCCAGCGCCCGCCGCAGACCGGTGAGTTTGCGCTCCAGATGGGCCGCCGTGGCCACCGCCGCCGCGTCCGCCGACTCGTCGTCGAGCTGCTTGGACAGCGCCTCGGCCTGCTCCTCGACGGCCGCGAGCCGCGCCGACAGCTCGGCGAGGAGCCCCGCCGGCTCCTTGGCACCACCGCTCGCCGCGGCCTTGCCGCCGCCCTCCAACTGGAGCCGCAGCAGCGCCGCCTGCTCCCGGAGCTGGCAGTTCTTCATGTACAGCTCGACGAACACGGAGACCTTCGCGCGCAGCACCCACGGGTCGAACGGCTTGGAGATGTAGTCCACCGCACCGGCCGCGTACCCCCGGAAGGTGTGATGCGGGCCGTGGTTGATCGCCGTGAGGAAGATGATGGGGATGTCTCTGGTGCGCTCTCGCCGCTTGATGTGCGCGGCCGTCTCGAATCCATCCATTCCCGGCATCTGGACGTCCAGCAGAATGACCGCGAAGTCGTCCGTCAGCAGTGCTTTGAGCGCCTCTTCCCCGGACGATGCCCGCACCAGCGTCTGATCGAGCGCAGAGAGGATCGCCTCCAGCGCCAGCAGATTCTCCGGCCGGTCATCGACCAGGAGGATCTTGGCCTTCTGCACCATGGCCCGCCCTCCTCGCCCCGGCAGTGCACCGGGCGCCGCCCCTGGGGACGACTCCTTTGCGCCGCCCTTCCTTGTGCCGGTCATGGTAGCCGCACCCCGACCGTCGCCACACCCTGTCACCGTGATGTCACTGTGCACATAGCGGGAACGGGGCGGAAGACCAGAAGGTTCCCCGGATCCCGCCCCGTTACACCGCCTTGCGCGCCTGGAATCCCGGGAGCCTCACGCCTCCCGCATCCACTGCTCCATCACCGACAGCAGATGATCGGGATCGACCGGCTTCGTCACATAGTCGGAGGCACCCGACTCGATCGCCTTCTCCCGGTCGCCCTTCATCGCCTTCGCCGTCAGCGCGATGATCGGCAGCCCCGAGAACTGCGGCATCCGCCGGATCGCCGTCGTCGTCGCGTAGCCGTCCATCTCCGGCATCATGATGTCCATCAGCACCACCGCCACGTCGTCGTGCTGCTCCAGGACCTCGATGCCCTCCCGGCCGTTCTCCGCGTACAGCACCGACAGCCCGTGCTGCTCCAGCACGCTCGTCAGCGCGAACACGTTGCGGATGTCGTCGTCGACGATCAGCACCTTCTCGCCGCCGAACCGGATGACCCGCTGCCCCTGCGGCGCCTGCCACGTGCCGGACTCCCCGGCGAGCCGCTCCCCGCCGTTCGCGGACCGCCGCCGGCGCCGGAAGAGCGCCGCCGCGCCGTTCTGCGTCTCCTGGTACGACTTCACCTCGGCCGGCGTCTCGATCTCCGCCTCGGTCAGCTCCGACAGCTCCACGGCGCCGTTCTCCGACGCCACCAGGTCCCCGGCCTCCAGCGCGGGCACGGCCTGCGTGTAGCCCTGCGGAGGCAGCTCGCTCGGGTGCAGCGGCAGATACAGCGTGAACGTCGAACCCCGGCCCGGCTCGCTCTGCGCATGGATCTCACCGCCCAGCAACTGCGCGATCTCCCGCGAGATCGACAGCCCGAGCCCCGTACCGCCGTACTTGCGGCTGGTCGTGCCGTCCGCCTGCTTGAACGCCTCGAAGATCACCCGCATCTTGCCGGCCGCGATCCCGATACCGGTGTCCGTCACCGAGAACGCGATCAGCGCGGCGTCCGGATCGGTGAGCGAACCGGCCTCCAGCAACTGCTCCTTGATCGCCACCGGGACGTCCGCCCCGGCCGGCCGGATCACCAGCTCCACCGACCCGGAATCGGTGAACTTCACCGCGTTGGACAGCAGGTTGCGCAGCACCTGGAGCAGCCGCTGCTCGTCCGTGTGCAGCGTCGCCGGCAGCTCCGGCGAGACCCGCACGGACAGGTCGAGGCCCTTCTCCGCGGTCAACGGCCGGAAGGTCGCCTCGACATAGTCCACGAGCTGGACCAGCGCGATCCTCGTCGGCGAGACGTCCATCTTGCCCGCCTCGACCTTCGACAGGTCCAGGATGTCGTTGATCAACTGGAGCAGGTCCGAGCCCGCCCCGTGGATCGTCTCCGCGAACTCGACCTGCTTGGGCGTGAGGTTGGTGTCCACGTTGTCGGCGAGCAGCTTGGCCAGGATCAGCAGCGAGTTCAGCGGCGTGCGCAGCTCGTGCGACATGTTGGCGAGGAACTCGCTCTTGTAGCGCATCGACACGGCGAGTTGCTCGGCGCGCTCCTCCAGGACCTGCCGCGCCTCCTCGATCTCGGTGTTCTTCACCTCGATGTCCCGGTTCTGCTGGGCCAGCAGCTCGGCCTTCTCCTCCAGTTCGGCGTTGGACGCCTGAAGGGCCTTCTGCCGCTGCTCCAACTCCGCCGAGCGCTCCCGGAGTTGCTCGGTCAGCTCCTGCGACTGCTTCAGGAGCTGCTCCGTCTTGGTGTTCACCGAGATCGTGTTGACGCTCGTCGCGATCATCTCGGCGAGCTGGTTGAGGAAGTCCTTCTGGATCTGCGTGAACGGCGTGAACGAGGCCAGCTCGATCACCCCGAGCACCTGCCCCTCGAACAGCACCGGCAGCACGATCACCTGCGCGGGCGGCGCCTCCCCGAGCCCCGAGGAGATCTTCAGATAGCCGCTCGGCGCGTTCTCCACGAGGATCGTCCGCTTCTCCTCCGCGGCCGTCCCCACCAGCGCCTCACCCGGCCGGAACGACGTCGGCATCGACCCCATCGAGTAGCCGTACGACCCCAGCATCCGCAGCTCGTACGGGTCGTCCGTGCCGTCCGCCGACGGCATCGCCAGGAAGAACGCGCCGTGCTGCGCGGCCACCAGCGGAGGCAGCTCGCTCATGATCAGCGAGGCCACGTCCTCCAGGTCGCGCCGCCCCTGCATCAGCGCCGACACACGCGCGAGGTTGCCCTTCAGCCAGTCCTGCTCCTTGTTGGCGATCGTGGTGTCGCGCAGGTTGGCGATCATCTTGTTGATGTAGTCCTGGAGTTCCTGGATCTCCCCCGACGCGTCCACGTCGATCTTGAGATTCAGGTCGCCGCGGGTCACCGCGGTCGCCACGCGCGCGATGGCCCGCACCTGCCGGGTCAGGTTCCCGGCCATCTCGTTCACCGACTCGGTCAGGTCCCGCCAGGTGCCGTCCACGTCACGCACGCGTGCCTGTCCGCCGAGCTGCCCCTCGGTGCCCACCTCACGGGCCACCCGGGTGACCTCCTCGGCGAACGACGAGAGCTGGTCGACCATCGTGTTGATGGTCGTCTTCAGCTCCAGGATCTCCCCGCGCGCGTCGATGTCGATCTTCTTCGTCAGGTCACCCTTGGCGATGGCCGTCGTCACCATCGCGATGTTGCGCACCTGACCGGTCAGGTTGGACGCCATCTGGTTCACCGACTCGGTGAGGTCCTTCCAGGTGCCCGCCACACCCGGCACATGCGCCTGACCGCCCAGGATGCCGTCCGTGCCCACCTCACGGGCCACCTTGGTGACCTGGTCGGCGAACGAACTCAGGGTCTTCACCATGGTGTTGAAGGTGTCGGCGAGCTGCTGCACCTCACCGCGCGCCTCGATCGTCACCATCCGCGTCAGATCGCCGTTGGCGACCGCCGCCGCGACCTGGGAGATGTTGCGCACCTGCATGGTCAGGTTCTTGGCCATCAGGTTCACATTGTCGCTGAGGTCCTTCCAGATGCCCGTGACACCCGGCACGTGCGCCTGGCCGCCCAGGATGCCCTCGGTGCCCACCTCACGGGCCACCCGGGTCACCTGCTCGGCGAACGACGACAGTTGGTCGACCATCGTGTTGACGGTGGTGACCAGTTCGAGGATCTCGCCCTTGGCGTCGACGGTGATCTTCTTCGACAGATCGCCCTTGGCGACCGCGGTCGTGACCTCGGCGATCTGACGCACCTGGATCGTCAGGTTGTTCGCCATGAAGTTCACCGACTGCGTGAGGTCCTTCCAGGTGCCGGAGACACCCTGCACCTCGGCCTGACCGCCGAGCTGCCCCTCCGTACCCACCTCACGGGCCACACGCGTGACCTCCTGGGCGAAGGAGGAGAGCTGGTCCACCATCGTGTTCAGGGTGTTCTTCAGCTCCAGGATCTCCCCGCGCGCGTCCACGGTGATCTTCTGGGACAGGTCACCCCGGGCCACCGCCGTGGCCACCTGCGCGATGTTGCGGACCTGCGCGGTGAGGTTGCCGGCCATGCCGTTCACCGAGTCGGTCAGGTCCCGCCACACCCCGGCCACACCGGGCACCTGCGCCTGACCGCCGAGACGCCCCTCGGTGCCCACGTCGCGGGCCACCCGGGTCACCTGGTCGGCGAACGCGGAGAGCTGGTCCACCATCGTGTTGATGGTGTTCTTCAGCTCCAGGATCTCGCCCCGCGCGTCCACGTCGATCTTCTGCGACAGATCACCCCGGGCCACGGCCGTCGTCACCTGCGCGATGTTGCGCACCTGCGAGGTGAGGTTCCCGGCCATCGAGTTGACGGAGTCCGTCAGCTCCTTCCAGGTGCCCGACACCCCGTCGACCCGCGCCTGACCGCCCAGCCGGCCCTCCGTGCCCACGTCCCGCGCCATCCGCGTCACCTGGTCGGCGAACGACGAGAGCTGGTCCACCATCGTGTTCACGGTGTTCTTGAGCTGGAGCATCTCGCCGGAGACGTCCACGGTGACCTTCTGCGACAGATCGCCGTTGGCCACCGCCGTCGTGACCTGCGCGATGTTCCTCACCTGTCCGGTGAGATTCCGGAACGCCGTGTTGACGGAGTCCGTCAGGTCCTTCCACGTCCCCGCCGCGCCGGACACCTGCGCCTGGCCGCCCAGCTCACCCTCGACACCGATCTCCCGCGCCACGCGCGTGACCTCGGCACCGAACGCCGAGAGCTGGTCCACCATGCCGTTGACGGTGTTCTTCAGCTCCAGCATCTCGCCGGCCACGTCCACCGTGACCTTCTGCGACAGATCACCGCTGGCCACCGCCGTCGTCACCGCCGCGATGTCCCGCACCTGCGTGGTGAGGTTGCGGAACACCGTGTTGACGGAGTCCGTCAGGTCCTTCCACGTCCCCGCCGCGCCCGGCACATTGGCCTGCCCGCCGAGCCGCCCCTCGGCACCCACCTCGTTGGCCACCCGCGTGACCTCGTCCGCGAAGATCCGCAGCGTCTCGGTCATCTGGTTGATCGTGTCCGCGAGCTGCGCGACCTCACCGCGCGCCGGCACGGTCACCTTCCGCGACAGATCACCGCCGGCGACCGCCGTGGTGACCTCGGCGATCTGACGCACCTGCGCCGTCAGATTGCCGGCCATGGTGTTCACCGAATCGGTGAGTTCCTTCCACACACCGTCCACACCCGACACCTGGGCCTGACCGCCCAGCATGCCGTCGGTGCCCACCTCACGGGCGACGCGTGTCACCTCCGACGAGAACGCCGAGAGCTGATCCACCATCGTGTTGACGGTGTTCTTCAGCTCCAGCATCTCGCCTTCGACATGAACCGTCACCTTCCGTGACAGATCACCCTTGGCCACCGCCGTCGTCACCAGCGCGATGTCCCGCACCTGCGCCGTCAGCCGGTACGCCATCGTGTTGACCGACTCCGTCAGGTCCTTCCACGAACCCGACATCCCGCGCACCTGGGCCTGACCGCCCAGCTTGCCCTCGGTGCCCACCTCACTGGCCACGCGCGTGACCTCGTCGGTGAACGTCGACAACTGGTCGACCAGGTTGTTGACCGTCCGCCCGACCTTCAGGAACTCCCCGCGCAACGGCTGCCCGGCGATCCCCTCCGGGGTCTGCGTCCGCAGCTCCATCCGCGGCGACAGATCACCCTCGGCCACCGCCGACAGCACCCGCCCGACCTCGGACACCGGCCGCACCAGGTCGTCCACCAGCGCGTTCGAGTTGTCGATCGCGGCCGCCCAGGAGCCCTCACAGGCCCCCGTCTCCAGCCGCTCGGTGAGCTTGCCCTCCCGGCCCACCATCCGCCGGACCCGCGACACCTCACCCGTGAGATGGAGATTACGGTCCGCCACCTCGTTGAAGACGGCCGAGATCTCCGACATCACGCCGTCGCCGGACACCGTGAGCCGCTTACGGAAATTACCGTCCCGCATGGACACCAGCGCGGCCAGCAGCCGGTTCAGCGCCGCCGTGTCCACCACGGTGGTGCCACCACGCGGCGCCCGCCTGCTCAGGGTCTGTCCGCCCTTCGCGCGCGCCTTGGTGCCCCGCGTCGCTGCGCCAGACTCCACTTTGTCCCTCCCGCAGGGGTCGACCGTCACCGCTGACCTTCACCACAAGCTTGCCCAGTGTTTCACCCTTGCCGAACCCGGCCATAACAGTTCGGCAGCTTCGCACACCGTCCCCACACCCACGGGACGGAAACACTGCTGACCGGCATCCGCAGGGGCGGGGAAGGTAAGTAACCTTGCATGCGGCTGTCCAGCCCGCCGGTCCAGACCGGCCTGGGCGGTGGCACGAGGCGCACGAGCGGGCATCGGAGGGGCGGCCGCACACAATGACCACCGGACTGATCCCTGGGGGACAGCCCCCGGACCCCCGGCCGTCCGACCCGCGCGCGCCCGAGCAGCGCGGCGACCCGACCGGCCAGGGATCCCCGCACGTCGACAACCGGCCGAGGAGTTCTGTGATCACCGCGCGCGCGGCCGCCAGCTTCGAGCCCGTCGGGCGATCCGTCGCGACCGCCCGCGCCTTCGTCCGCGACACCCTCCAGGGCTGGGGCTTCGCCGACATCGTCGACGACGCCGTCGTCCTCACCAGCGAACTGGTGACCAACGCCGTCGTCCACGCGGGCACCCACGCCGACGTCCTGTGCCTGCGCTCGGAGGACGGCGTACGCATCGAGGTGGGCGACCGCTACCCGGAGCGCGAGATCCCCCTCCAGGGCTCCCCCGCCACCATGGGCAGCCCCGACCGCGAGGGCGGCCGCGGCCTCCAGCTCTGCGCCGCCATCGCCACCCGCTGGGGCGTCGAGTACACCCCCACCCACAAACAGGTCTGGTTCCAGCTCGACCTGCCCGACCGCCCCGTCGGCACCCGCGCCGCGGGCCCCTCATTGCCGCCCGACCTGCTGCCGCTCGCCGACAGCCGCGTCCGCGTCGCCGTCGTCCAGATCGACCGCTCCGGCGCCATCTCCTCCTGGAACGAGGACGCCGAGGAACTCTTCGGCTACACCGCCGACCAGGTCACCGGCAAACCCCTCACCGACCTCGCCGCCTGGCCGCACACCCCCGGCACCGGCACCGGCATCGCCGAGGCCCTCCAGCTCTCCCGCTGGGAGGGCAGCTACGGCATCCGCGGCGCCACCGGCCGCGTCACCCCCGTGTACGCCTCCCACCTGCGCGTCCGCGACACCGACGGCGAGCCCTCCACGGTCTGCCTCCTGGTCCGCGACCACGAACGAGCGGTGCTCCAGACCCCCTCCCGCCACCCGGCCTCCGACACGTCCCCCTCCGACGGCCAGAGCGCCGACCCGTTCGAGGTCTTCATCGGCTCCCCCGCCCCGGACGACCTCGACGGCCTCCTCCAGCGCACCGTGGAACGCGCCCGCGACATGCTCGACGGCGACTCCGCCTTCCTGCTCCTCGCCACCGACGACGAGACGGAACTCGAGGTCCGCGCCTCCACCGGCCTGCCCTCCGCCCGCCAGCGCTTCGCCCGCGTCCCCGTCGAGGCAGGACCCGGCCGCTATGGCTCCGCCCGTATGCCGGCCGTCCACGAGGACCTCCTCGCCGTCCCCGGCGCCGTCCCGCTGCTCAACAACACCGGCATGCGCTCGGTCGTCACCGTCCCGCTGAAGGTCGAGGGCCGCCTCACCGGCTCCCTCGGTGTCGCCGCGGAGAGCCCCGGCCGCTACTCGAACGAGGAGGCTCTGCGCCTCCAGTTCGCCGCCGACCGCATCGCGCTCGCCGTCGAGTCCGCCCGCCTCGGCGAACTGGAACGCCTGCGCCGCGGCTCCCTGAGCTTCCTCGTCGAGGCGTCCGACCTCCTCGCCGGCACCCTGGACCGCGACCAGACCCTGGCCCTCATGGCCCAGATGACCGTACCGACGCTGGCCACCTGGTGCGCGGTCTACACGATCGCCGACCAGGCGTCCGAGCCCTACCTCTCCTACGTCCTGCACGAGGACGAGGAACTCATCGACGGCATCAAGTCGCTGCTGTCCAAGATCGCCCCGCCGGACCCGGTCCCCACCCCGGGCGCCCGCGTCTGGGCCGCCCCCGCCGCGGCCGCGCACGACTCCGCCCTGCGCAGTTCCATGCGCAGCCTCGGCCTGAGCGGCAGCTCCACCCACCAGGTCTCCTCCGGCATCGGCCCCACCCTCGCCACCGCCGCCGCGGTCGGCGGCGAGACCGTCGTCCTGCCGCTGGTGGCCCGCAACCGCGTCATCGGCATGCTGACCCTCGGCAAGCCCACCGACGAGCACTTCCGGCAGGAGATCCTCGAACTCGCCGAGGACCTCAGCCGCCGGGCCGCCCTCGCCCTGGACAACGCCCGCCTCTACTCCGAGCGCACCGCGATCAGCCAGTCCCTCCAGCGCAGCCTGCTGCCTCCGGGACTGCCCGACATCGACGGCGTGGAGGTCGACGTCATCTACCGCGCGGCCGGCGAGGGCAACGAGGTCGGCGGCGACTTCTACGACGTCTTCCCGATCAGCGACGGCGCCTACGGCTTCGCCATCGGCGACGTCTGCGGCACCGGCCCGCACGCGGCCGCCGTGACCGGCCTGGCCCGGCACGCGCTGCGCCTGCTGGCCCGCGAGGGCCTCAGCGGCCCCGCCGTCCTCGAGCGCCTCAACTCCGCCATCCTCGACGAGGGCGACCGCAGCCGCTTCCTGACCCTGCTCTACGGCGAGATGCGCCCGCAGGCCGACGGCAGCGCGGAGCTGAAGGTCGTCTGCGCGGGCCACCCGCTCCCCCTGCGCCTGCGCCAGGACGGCACGGTCGAGCCCGCCGCCGAACCCCAGCCCCTGCTGGGCGTGATGGACGACCTGGAGCTGTACGAGCAGACGGTGATCCTCGATCCGGGGGACGTCCTGCTCTGTGTCACGGACGGCGTCACCGAGCGCCGCGAGGGCACCCGCATGCTGGGCGACGACGGCCTGGCGGACGTCCTGACCACCTGCACGGGCCTGACGGCCGGCGCGGTCGCGGCCCGCATCATGCGCGCCGTGGAACGCTTCGCCTCGGACGCCCCGTCCGACGACATGGCGATCCTGGCGATGCGCGTGGCGTAAGGGAGCCGAGAGTAAAAGGGCATGAGAAAAGCCCCCGCCCGAAAGGGCGGGGGCTTTCTTCGTGGAGCCCCCTAACGGAATCGAACCGTTGACCTTCTCCTTACCATGGAGACGCTCTGCCGACTGAGCTAAGGGGGCTGGTCACTTTTCGAGGTTTCCCTCGCGGCAACGGAATAGAGCATACCCCGAACGGGCCGGTGTTCCCAAACTCGTTCAGAAGGCGGGCTGAAGCAGTCCACCGAGCGCGTTGCACGCGGCGACGATGCGCTGCATGTCCCGTCTGGTCAACGCGGCGTCGACCGGCAGGGACAGCGTCTCGTCGGCGGCCAGCTCGGTCTCCGGCAAGGACACACAGCGCCGGAACTCGGGCAGCCGGTGCAGCGGCGTCTTCACCGGCACCCGGCACTCAACTCCCCTGGCCCGCAAGGCGCGTGCGAAGGCGTCACGGTCGGGCCGGCCGTTCCCCGGCACCCGCACCACGTACTGCTGATAGGTGTGTCCGTCCCCGCCGTCGGGCCTGCGCACACCGCGCAGCCGGGCATCGAGATAGGCGGCCCGCTCCCGACGCCGAGCGATCTCGTCGTACGGCTCCTCGGACTCCGCCTGCTCCAGCACCAGCAGCCCGTGCCGCCGCCCGAGCCCCCGCAACGGCCCGACCTCGGCCGGTCGTCCGAACCGGTGCACCACAACGACGGCCGCAGTCCGCGGAGTTACGACGTCCTCGACGGCCCCCGGGTCCAGGCAGTACGTCACGGGGTCGATGTCGGCGAACACCGGCAGCGCACCCACGAGGGTGACCGCACCGGCGACTTCGGCGTTCCCGAAGGCCGGTACGACGACCTCGTCACCGACTCCGACGCCGGCGGCCCTGAGCATTGCGGCAGTACCCATGCTGTGGATGGTCGACGCGCAACGTGAACGTCAAGTGACGGCAAACAAAAAAGGGTTGGGCTCCGAACCGAAGTTCAGAACCCAACCCTTTTGAATGATTGTTCGGCGGTGTCCTACTCTCCCACAGGGTCCCCCCTGCAGTACCATC